>CALCWL010000172.1 GCA_937906285.1 uncultured Rhodanobacter sp.
GATCATGCGCGACGGCCCGCTGGGCGCCGCCGCGTTCAACAACGAATTCGGCCGGCCCTGCCTGGGCGGCTATTTCCGCGCCTGGGAAAGCGAAGTGCCGGGTCAGGCCGGGGTCCGCCGCGGCTACGACAAGCCGATCATGCTCGCCGGCGGCCTCGCCAACCTGCGCCCCGACCACGTGCTGAAGCGCACGGTGCAGCCCGGTCATGCGGTGATCGTGCTGGGCGGCCCGGCCATGCTGATCGGGCTGGGTGGCGGCGCAGCCTCGTCGGTCGCCGGCGGTGCGTCGAGTGCCGAACTGGACTTCGCCTCGGTGCAGCGCGACAACGCCGAGATGGAGCGGCGCTGCCAGGAAGTCATCGACGCCTGCTGGGCGCGCGGCGAGCACAACCCGATCGTCAGCGTGCACGACGTCGGCGCCGGCGGCCTCTCCAACGCGATCCCCGAACTGCTCAACGATGCCGGCGTCGGCGGCGTGATCGATCTGTCGAAAATCCCCTGCGACGATCCCTCGCTGTCGCCGATGCAGGTGTGGAGCAACGAATCGCAGGAGCGTTACGTCCTCGCCATCGCGCAGGAGAACCTCGCCGAATTCGAAGCGATGTGCCAACGCGAACGCTGCCCCTACGCCGTCGTCGGCACTGCCACCGAAGAACGTCGCCTGCTGGTGACGCGCTCCGCTCTTGCTTCTCCCTATTCCCCATTCCCTATTCCCGATTCCCTCGAAGCCGTCATCGACCTGCCGATGGACGTCCTCTTCGGCAAACCGCCGCGCATGCATCGCGATGCCACGCGCATCCAGCCGCGGATGGACCTGCTGCCCGACCTCACCGCCATCGACCTGGACGAGGCGCTGCTGCGCGTGCTGCGCCTGCCCACCGTGGGCAGCAAGAGCTTCCTGATCACGATCGGCGACCGCACCGTGGGCGGCCTCAACCATCGCGACCCGATGGTCGGCCCGTGGCAGGTGCCAGTGGCCGATTGCGCGGTGACGCTGGCCGATTTCGACGGCTACTCCGGCGAGGCGATGGCGATGGCCGAGCGCGCGCCGGTGGCCGTGCTCGACAGCGCCGACGCGGCGCGCCTGGCGGTGGGCGAAGCGATCACCAACCTGGCCGCGGCCCCGATCGCATCGCTGGGCGAGGTGCGCCTGTCGGCCAACTGGATGGCTGCGGTGAATCACCCGGGCGAGGATGCCGCCTTGTTCGACGCGGTGAAGGCGGTGGGCCTGGAGCTGTGCCCGCAATTGCAGATCTCGATCCCGGTCGGCAAGGATTCGCTGTCGATGCAGGCGGTGTGGACCGACGAGGGGCAGGAGCAGCGCACGGTGTCGCCGGTGTCGCTGGTGATCACCGGCTTCGCCCGCGTCGGTGACGTGCGCCGCACGCTGACGCCGCAACTCAAGCTCGACCGTGGCGCCACCGACCTGTGGCTGATCGACCTGGGCGCCGGGCGCGATCGCCTCGGTTGCTCGGCGCTGACCCAGGTGTTCAACCGCTCCGGCGGCATCCCGCCCAACCTGGACGACGCCAAGCGACTCAAGGCGCTGTTCGAGCTGATCCAGCAGGCCAACGCGAACGGCCTGCTGCTGGCCTACCACGACCGCTCCGACGGCGGCGTCATCACCACCTTGCTGGAGATGGCCTTCGCCGGCCACTGCGGCCTGGAGCTGCATCTCGACGGCTGGGCCGAAGCCACCTTGCGCGCGCTGTTCAACGAGGAACTGGGCGCGGTCGTGCAGGTGGCCGAGGCCAACCGCGAGGCGTTCGAATCGCTGCTGGTGAAGTTCGGCCTGGCCGGCATCAGCCACCGCATCGGCCGGCCGAAGGAGAAGCTCGGCATCAAGCTGTTCCTCGGCGACGAAATCTTCGTCAAGTGGAACTGGAGCAAGCTGTACAAGGCCTGGAACGAAACCAGCCACGCCATGCAGCGCCTGCGCGACAACCCGCAGAGCGCCGACGCGGAACTGGAGTGGCGGCTGGACGACGCCGATCCCGGCATCACCCCGAAGCTGGGCTTCGACCCGGCCGAGGACATCGCCGCGCCGTTCATCGCCCGCGGCACGCGGCCGCGCGTGGCGATCCTGCGCGAGCAGGGCGTCAACGGCCAGGTCGAGATGGCCGCGGCGTTCACGCGTGCCGGTTTCGAGGCGGTGGACGTACACATGTCCGACCTCGCCAGCGGCCGGGTGCAGCTGGCCGACTTCCGCGGCTTCGCCGCCTGCGGCGGTTTCTCCTACGGCGACGTGCTCGGCGCCGGTCGCGGCTGGGCCACTTCGATCCTCTACAACGACATGTTGCGCGCGCAGTTCGAGGCGTTCTTCGCCGACCCGACGAAGTTCGCGCTGGGCGTGTGCAACGGCTGCCAGATGCTGTCGCAGCTGAAGGAGATCATCCCCGGCGCGCAGCACTGGCCGAAGTTCCTGCGCAACGCGTCGGAACAGTACGAGTCGCGCGTGGCCACGCTGGAAGTGCTCGATTCGCCCAGTATCTTCTTCCAGGGCATGGCCGGCTCGCGCATCCCGGTGGCGGTGGCGCACGGCGAGGGGCGGGTGAGTTTCCCGCAGGTGTGCAGCCCGTCGAAATCGCACGGCGCGGTGCGCTTCGTCGACAACCGCGGCAAGCCGACCGAGAACTTCCCGCTCAACGCCAACGGTTCGCCCGGCGGCCTGGCCGGCTTCACCGCCGCCGACGGCCGCGTGACGATCATGATGCCGCACCCGGAGCGGGTGTTCCGCAGCGTGCAGATGAGTTGGCATCCGGAATCGTGGGGCGAGGATTCGCCGTGGATGCGGATGTTCCGCAACGCACGCGTGTGGTGCGGCTGATCGATGGCATGTGGCGGCGGTGCTGAGCGATGGCTCGGCGCCGCCCTGCGTGGATGACCGTCGGCTGCACCGTGCTGTGGGTATTGCTGCTGGCGCTGCTGCCATGGTGGCTGGGTCTGCCGGCCTTGCTGGCGCTCGCCGCGGCGGTCCTGCTCCTGCAGCAACGGCTGGCTGCGCCGCATGCCGCGCTGATCCGCCACGCCCTGCGCTGGGGCCTGCCGGGCGGGCTGTTCGCCTTGCAGCTCGCGCTCGGTGGCGACGCCTTCGCCTGGGGCGCGGCCCTGCTGGGAGCGCTGGTCGGCTACACGCTGCTGGCCGGACTGGAAGCGTGGCTGGACCGGGACTTGCGCCGTGCGCCTGCCGGCGCGGCCGCCGCGGAGTGGCCCGAACTCGCCCGCGCGCCGATCGGCCCGCCGGCTGAAATCATCGAACTGGTGCCGCCGCAGTGGCATGAGGCGTGCGGCGAGCTGCCCGACCCGCTGGGTGGCTCGGTGCACTGCGAGTCCGGCGGTTGCCGCTTCGACGACGGCCTGCGCGTGGACCTGCCGGACGGCTCGGCCCGCATCGCCTTCAGTCCCGGCGGACGCTGGCTTGCCGCATGCACCGGCGAGCGCGGCGTGCTGCTGTGGGATCGCCAGCACGACCGCCAGCACCGGCTGCGCCATTGGCAACTGTCCGGCTGGCACCACGAACAACCCTGGCTCAGCCGCCGCGAGGAAGCCATGCCGCTGGCGCTGGCCGCCGTGCTGGGCCAGGACGACGAGCCGCCACACGCGTAGGAACCCGTTCGCGGGCGATGCCTTTGGCTCTTGCCATTCCCGGACCCCGGCCCGGCTGTTCACCGATGGGAGGAGTCCGCGCATACTTGGCGGATGAACTCCCCGGATCCCCGCTATTCGCCAGCACCGCCGACGCTCAGCGTGATCGTGGTGGCGGCCGACAGCGGCCCGGATCTGCGCGATTGCGTGCGCCGCGTGCTTGCCTGCCGGCTGCCGCTGGAACTGATCCTGGTCGACAACGCTTCGCGCGATGGCGTACCCCCCGCGATTGCGCGCGCGCACGAGCACGACGAGCGGCTCAAGCTGATCTGCAGCCATCGCAACATCGGCTTCGGCCCGGCGGTGAACCTGGGCGCGAAGCAGGCCGCCGGCCGCTCGCTGCTTATCCTCAACCCCGATTGCCTGATCGGCGAGGACGACCTCAAGCGGTTGCTGGCGGTGCAGGCTGCGCATCCGAAGGCCGGCTTGATCGGCGCGGTGGTGTGCGACGCCGAGGGTCGGCCTGACCCCGCCTCGCGGCGGCGCGATCCGCTGCTGCACCGCTCGCTCAACACGCTGCTGGGACGGTCGGGCGAGACGGTGGAAGTCGGCGGCGAGATTCCCGCCGAGCTGGTCGAATGCGAGGCGGTCTCCGGCGCGCTGATGTTGCTGACCCGCGAGATGTTCGAGCGCCTGGGCGGCTTCGACGAGAAATACTTCCTGCATTGCGAGGATCTGGACCTGTGCCGCCGCGTGCGCGACATCGGCTATCAGGTGCTGCTGGCCGGCGACGTGCGCGTGGCCCACGGCAAGGGCAGCTCCAGCCGCCATCGCCCGGTGTTCGTCAGCCGGCACAAGCACCGCGGCATGTGGCGCTGGTTCCGCCAGCACGATCCCGCCGCGCGCAACCCGTTCGTGTCGGCAGCGGTGTGGCTGGGCATCTGGACGCACTTCGTGCTGCAGATCCCCGGCCAGTGGTGGCGGCTGAAAACGAGAAGCAAGTGAGGGAGGCCAGAGGCAATATCGTCTCTGCGCGCCGTTGCCGTCTTCTCACTCCAAACTCCTCTCCACTCACTCCTCGCCCATGACTCCCCGCACTCTTGCCACCCTGGCCACCCTCGGCCTGATCGCGATGACGGCGGTGTGGGGCTCGACCTTCGTGCTGATCAAGGACGTGCTCGGCCGCATGCCGGTGGCGGATTTCCTGGCCGTGCGTTTCGTCGTGGCGGCACTGGCGATGCTGGTCCTGTTCGGGCGGCAGGTGTGGCGGCTCGGCGCGGTGCAGATCCGGCGCGGCCTGCTGCTGGGCATGATCTATGGCATCGGCCAGCTGGTGCAGACCTGGGGGCTGGCGCTGATCTCGCCCAGCGTCAGCGGCTTCGCCACCGGCATGTACGTGGTGTTCACTCCGATCCTGGCGCTGCTGGTGTTGCGCCAGCGCGTCACAGCCAGCGTGTGGCTGGCCATCGCCGTGGCTACTGCAGGCCTGGCCTTGCTTACTCTCGACGGTGTCGAGATCAACCTGGGCGTGTGGCTGACCCTGGCGTCGGCGGCGTGCTACGCGCTGCACATCGTGCTGCTGGGCCAGTGGTCGCACCACGGCGAGGCGTTCGGTCTGTCGGCCGTGCAGATGGTGGCGATCGCCGTGGTCTGCTCGCTGGCCACCTTGCCGCACGGTCCGATGTTGCCGCCCGATCCCGGCGCGTGGTTCGTCGTGCTGTACATGGCGCTGATCGCCGGCGCCGGCGCGATGGTGATGCAGACCTGGGCGCAATCGCACCTGCCTGCCGCGCGCGCGGCCATCGTGATGACCACCGAGCCGGTGTTCGCCGCTGCCTTCGCCGTACTGCTCGGCGTCGATGCGCTGACCTGGCGCATGCTCGCCGGCGGCGGTCTGGTACTGGCGGCCATGTACCTGGTGGAACTGATGCCGCGACGCGGCGAGCTGCCGGCCGAGGCGGTGCATCACGAGGTGTGAAGGCGTTTCCCCGTCGCCGGAATCGCCCGCGGCTGCAGCGCGATCCTGACCAGATACACGATGATCGCCACGTTGCCGACCAGGGTCGCCAGCTTGATCCAGCCGAAGTGGTACAGCGTCTCGTAGAGTTCCAGCGGGATCAGCGAGCCGGTGGCGATCACGGTGAACCATTCCGCCCAGTGCTTGCCCAGCCACAGGCCGACGCCCTCGATGCCGAACAGCACGGCGTAACCCAGCGCCACCAGTCCCACCGCCTCGAACTTGCCGGGGCCGAGCTGGTGCAGCAGTTCCACCAGCTTCCAGCGCAGGCCGTTGCTGTCGGCCAGCGACAGATGCTCGAGCCAGTGCACCAGTTGCTCGAAATTCTGCTGCCGGTAGAAGTGGAACGCGGCCAGCGCCACCAGCAACAGGCAGCTGGTCTTGATGATTTCGTAGATCGCGATGACGCGCAGGCCGGCGTGGTGCTGGCCGGGCACGGTCGTCGCGGGAAGGACTGCGTCGGCGGATGGGGAGTTGGGCATGGGCGGGGAGGACAGGGGAAGCAGCCATTTTCGCCGATCAGGCGTGGTGCCGCCTGTGCGTGATGGCACGAGTTCGCGGAAACGGAGCTTCGTGCGATCTTGACAGCCGGCCTGGATCAGCCAAACCTGCAGCGGTTGATCGCCCCGGATGGAGGTCGGTCGCTTGCCGAGGGCATCGGGTGCCGCGGGTAGGCCTGTCTTTTTTTGGCCGAGCTTGGCATGTGTTGCAGAGGGGGGCGCAAGTCGGTGCGGGTCATGAATGGTTGGCAGCGATCGCGGATGGGCCGCCGCATCGGGGAAACATGGCGGCCTCGACTCCGCGCGGCGCCAACAGGCAAATGGACAGGTACCTCGGGGTCCGAGCCGTTCTGACCCGAGCAGTCCATGCGAATTCCGGAGCTGGCTTGCCGGCGCCGATCGGAACAACAAAAGGGAGACAAACGGATGTTCGATCATCTCGCTATCGACGTGGACTACCTGGCCGACTGGAGCACCGGGCGCCGGCAACAGCACAGCCTGTACATTCCCGGTTCGACGCTGCTGGAGTGGGTGGATGCAGCCGCGCGTGCCGTGCAGGCGGGTGCCAGCGCGCCTCCGGGGAGCGGCTCCCAAGCTGATCCTTACGTCCTTGGTGGGTACGGCAGTTACGCCGGTGCTTGGCAAGCTGCGGCGAGCCGACGTTCGCAGGACCTGTATTTTTCCATCGCCGGTCGCCTGATCCGCAAGATCAAGGACGGAAGCCATGGTGGTTTCGCCGACGGGTGTTACATGTGCGACGTCGGCTATTCGGGTACCGACGCTCGCGCCGGCACCATCTGGAATCGGGCTGACGGCGCGAGCTATCGCGAGTTCGGCAAGTTCATACACGAAGGCAACACGGTTTCCGGCATGGAAGGCGTGGTCTGGTCGCAGCGGGTCGCGGCGTCCCTGCGGGGTGTGCTCAAGGGCACCGCTCCCAGAACCGGCGGTGGACTCCAGGCGAAGGGCACGCGCTGGACCGTCGACATGAACCCCGACGAGTCGAAACGCAAGGCTCCGCAGAAGGCCTCGGCCCCGCAGACGGCTGGTGCAGCTGACACCATCTCGGCCTTGCCGCTGCTGTCTGCAGTCATGTTCATCGCCGAGCCGATGCGCAATGCCCGTGCCTGGATGATGGGACTGATGATGCTCGACCTGATGGGTACGGAGTACCAGGCCCCGACGCCAACGGCACATGGCAAGCACTTCACTTTCCAGCGTGCGTTCGTCCATCCGTCCCGTCTGGACGACCCGGCCTGGAGAGGGGAGACGAACACCGCCAACGACACGGCGCCCGCAGCCTGGGTCAACCGGCAAGCCAGGGGCGACCGCCGAACTGCGGCGAGCATGGCGCGCCCGGGGAGCGCCGCGGTCGAGGGGCTGTATCCGCCGTCGCCGAAATGGTCCGGGCGATCATCGGCGCGCATTGACGTCGCCAATGACTATATCCAGGCCAAGGAAACGGCGATCGTGTGCCGCTGGCTTGAACAGGAGTTCAACGCGTATGTCGGAAGCGTCGTTGTGGCGAAAGCGCTGGCCGGTGGGCCAGGCACCCGTCGAAACGCCATGACCGCCTCCTTCGGCAGCGAAAGTGCCATGCGCGGGTTTGCGGACGACCTGGAACGGGTTATCAAGATGGAGTTGATCCAGCGCAGGGCGGCATCGTTCGATACGCCCGGAGTCCTGTTCCGCTGACGCGAGTCGGAACAGGGGCCGGGACTGCGGTGCCAAACCTGCGCGGGTCGGCTGGCGCACCGGGATCTTTCGTGGAGGTCGGTGTGCGCGCCTCACTCTTCGTTTTACCCACTACCGAGGCCAGCCATGTCCCTTCCCGTCGAGCATTCCGCTGCCGCGGACGAACCCGCACCGCATGGCCCGTCGGCTGTCGGCCTGCGCGATGCGAAGCTCGGCGGCTGGTATCGAGAGGACAGCGGTGAGCTGTTTCGCGGCGTGCCGATCGGTCCCGGCGACGTGGTGGTGGATGTCGGCTGCGGCGCCGGCGTCAACAGCGTGTTCTGCGCGCGTCACGGCGCCCGTGTCTACGCCATCGACCGCGAGCCGCAGGTGATCCGCGAGGTGCGCGCCCGACTGAGCGTCGAGGGCCGCGGCACGCAGACCGCGCTGGTCAGCGACGCGAACCCGCTGCCGCTGGACGACGGCATCGCTACGCGGGTGATCTGCACCGAGGTGTTGCAGCACGTCGACGATCCGCGCCAGGTGCTGGCCGAGCTGTTCCGTGTCGGCGCGTCCGGCGCCATGTACCTGCTCAGCGTGCCCGGCGCGTTGCAGGAGACATTGCAGGAAAAGGTGTTGCCGCCGGAGTACCGCGAGCTGCCCGGCGGCGCACTGCGGGTGATCGGACGCGACGAGTTCGCGCAATGGATCGGCGAGGCCGGCCTGGTGGTGGTGGAGCACACCCAGCACGGCTTTTTCTGGTCGATCTGGTGGGCGCTGTTCTGGGGGTGCCGGGTGGAGCTGCACGACCCCGCGCACCCGGTACTCGATCACTGGACCGCGGCCTGGCAGGCGCTGCTGGACATGCCGCAGGGTGGGCAGCTCAAGCAGCAACTGGACGAGTTCATGCCGATCAGCCAGATCGTCGTGGCGCGCAAACCCTGAAGCTGGCACGCCGTGCGGCGTGGACGCTCAGCAGCAGCGCCCGCCGCCGCCCTTGTAGCGCGCTTCCTGGCGCTCGCGGAAGAACTCGCCGTAGCTCGGCACCTTGCGTTCGGGATGGTGTTCGCGCAGGTGCTTCACGTAACCGTCGTAGTCGGGAATGCCGCAGCACAGGCGGGCGGTCTGCACCGCCCACTTGCGCATGGACTGGAACGTCGCGTTCATCTCAGCCGGCCACGCTGCTCAGCGCCACGTACGGCTCTTCGTGGGCGGTGGGATGGTTGGTACGCCACGCCTTGACCAGCGAGCGCAGGCAGAACAGCACCATCACCACGACCAGCGCCATGAACAGGCCGGTGAGGGCCATGTCGACGTAGTTGTTGGTGACGATCTGCTGCATGGCGGTGGTGGTCTTGGCCGGCGCCAGCAACTGGCCCTGCTGCATGGCGTCGGCGTACTTGTTGGCCGCCGCGGTGAAGCTGATCGGGCCGACCAGTTTCTGGTAGCCGGCGGTGAGCGTGCAGACGATCAGCCACAGCGCGGGGATGCCGGGCACCCACACGTAGCGCTCGCGCTTGAGTTTCACCACCACCACGGTAGCCAGCATCAGCGCGATCGCGGCGAGCATCTGGTTGGCGATGCCGAACAGCGGCCACAGCGTGTTGATGCCGCCCAGC
>CALCWL010000173.1 GCA_937906285.1 uncultured Rhodanobacter sp.
TCGAACTGGCCCGCCGCCGCGGCATGCCCTGGCTGTACCTGGGTTTCTGGATCGACGGCCACCCGAAGATGGATTACAAGCGCCGCTTCAAGCCGCTGCAGGTGCGCGGAACGGACGGCTGGCACGAACTGATACAGGAGTGAGTGAAGAGAAGTGAGGAGTGAGAGAAAGCTCGGAGTGTTCGTCACCCGCTTTTCTCTCACTCCTCACTCCTCACTTCTCTCCACTCACGCCTCGCTCCTTCGGATACGGGTAGAGCTTTTCCAGCGGGATCGAGATGCCGTCGTCGCCGACCACGCGGCAATGGCTGCGGTCGAGCTGGCGCGGGTCGTCGACGCCGCAGCTGTGCGCAATGATGCCGACCTCATGCATCACGTTCTTCGCGTAGTTCGCCACTTTCTCGCACTTGTCGGTGACCACCAGGCCGCGCTGCAGCTTCGGGTTCTGCGTGGTGATGCCGGTGGGACAGGTGTTGCGGTTGCACTGCAGCGACTGGATGCAGCCCAGCGCCAGCATGAAGCCGCGGGCCGAATTGACGAAATCCGCGCCGGTCGACATCGCCCGCGCCACGTCGTAGGCGGTAATGCACTTGCCCGAGCAGATCACCTTGATGCGCTGGCGCAAGCCGCGCCGGATCAGCAGGTCCACCAGCTCCGGCAACGCCTCGTGCAGCGGCAGCCCGACGCCTTCCATCAACGTCTGCGGCGCAGCTCCGGTGCCGCCCTCGGAACCGTCGACGATGATGAAGTCGGGCGCGCTCTCGATGCCGCGCAGCTCGACTTCGTCGCACAGCTGCTCGATCCAGTCCATGCCGCCGAACACCGCCTTGAAGCCGGTCGGCTTGCCGGTGAGCTCGCGGATGTGCGCGATCGCGTCCATCAGCTGCGGCACGTTGGCGATGTCCAGGTGGCGGTTCGGGCTTTGCGAATCCTCGCCGACCGGGATGCCGCGGATCGCCGCGATCTCCTCGGTGACCTTCGCGCCCGGCAGCAAGCCGCCCATGCCGGGCTTGGCGCCCTGGCCGAGCTTGATGCTGACCATCTTCACCTGCTTGTGCGCGCAGATCGCGAGCAGCTTGTCGTCGTCGAGCTTGCCGTCGCTCGTGCGCACGCCGTACTTGGCGGTACCGATCTCGAACACGATGTCGCAACCGCCCTCCAGGTGGTACGGCGCCAATCCGCCCTCGCCCGTGTCCATCCAGATGCCGGCCTTGGCCGCACCAATCGACAACGCGCGCACCGCCGGCGCCGACAACGCGCCGAAGCTCATCGCCGAGATGTTGAAGAACGCCGCGTGGTCGTACGGCTCGCGCGCGTACGGGCCGATGCGCACCGGCTTGGCGTCCACGTGGTGGTCGCCCAGCGAGGGAAACGGCGCGTTGACGAAAAACGGCACGCCTTCGGCGCGCAAGTCACGGGTGGAACCGAACGCGTTGGTGTTCTCCGCGTTCTTCGCCGCGCGATAGACCCACACGCGCTGCGCGCGGTTGAACGGCAATTCCTCCCGATCGCTGGAATACAGATACTGGCGGAAGAACTCGCCCAGGTGCAGGAACCAGTAGCGGAAGTGGCCGATCACCGGGAAGTTGCGCAACACCGCGTTGGCGGTCTGGTTGCGGTCGATCACCCAGGTGGCCATCAGCACCAGCACCGCTACCGCCAGCAGCATCAACGCCAGCAGCGCGAACGTCTCCACCAGTACCACCAGCCAATGCGCAAAGCCCGTCGATTGCATGCCTTTCCCCCGTCGTCATCCGATCCGATGCCGCAAGCGTAACCCAACGACGCGAGCCAGCTGCCTCACAGCTCGATGCGCAGCGCCTCCTTCGCGCGCACCGCCTTGGCCACTGCCGCCTCCAGCGTGTCGGCCCGCGCCAGCGTCACCGCCATGCGCCGACGGCCGCTCACCGTGGGCTTGCCGAACAGGCGCAGCTGCGTGTCCGGCTCGCCCAGCGCCGCGGCCACGCCGTGATAGCGCGGACCGGCGCCGTGGCCCTCCACGAGCACCGCGCAGGACGCCGACGGACCGTACTGGTGGATCACCGGGATCGGCAGGCCCAGGATCGCCCGCGCATGCAACGCGAACTCGGAGAACTCCTGCGAGATCAGGGTGACCAGGCCGGTGTCGTGCGGTCGCGGGCTGACCTCGGAGAAGATCACCCGATCGCCCTTGACGAAAAACTCCACGCCGAACACGCCCCAGCCGCCCAGCGCCGCGGTAACCGCCGCAGCCTGCCGCTGTGCTTCGGCCAGCGCGGCTTCGCTCATCGGCTGCGGCTGCCAGGATTCGCGGTAATCGCCGTCCTCCTGCCGATGGCCGATCGGCGCGCAGAAACTCACCCCGTCGACATGGCGCACGGTGAGCATGGTGATCTCGTAATCGAAATCGACGAAACCCTCGACGATCACCCGCCCCTTGCCCGCGCGCCCGCCGGACTGCGCGTACTCCCACGCGTGCTGCAGCTCGTCGGCACTGCGCACCACGCTCTGGCCCTTGCCGGACGAACTCATCACCGGCTTGATCACGAACGGGTATCCGATCGCGGCCGCGGCCTCGCGGTACCGGGCCTCGTCGTCGCAGAAGCGATACGGCGAGGTCGGCAGCTGCAGCTCCTCGGCCGCCAGTTTGCGGATGCCTTCGCGGTCCATGGTCAGCCATGCCGCACGAGCGGTGGGGATCACCCGCTGGCCCTCTTTCTCCAGCTCCAGCAGGGTCGGCGTGTGGATCGCCTCGATTTCCGGCACCACCAGGTCGGGCCGCTCGGCCTCGATCACCGCCCGCAACGCGGCGCCGTCGAGCATGTCGATCACGTGGCTGCGATGGGCCACCTGCATCGCCGGCGCGTCGGCGTAGCGATCCACCGCAATCACCTCCACCGCGTAGCGCTGCAGCTCGATCGCCACTTCCTTGCCGAGCTCGCCGGCGCCCAGCAGCATCACGCGCAGGGCATGGTCGGTATGAGGCGTGCCGAATGGCTTCATCGGGTTCTCCGGTGCGGGCAAACCGGCATTGTATGCGGCCGCGCGGGGCGTCCGGCGACGGCGCGCGCGACATGCCGAAAGCCCACTTGCGCTAGATATCATTTTGATATCTAATCGCCACACCTCTGGGAGACTGCTCATGAACGAACATCAAGGTTTTTCCGTCGCCGGCATTCCTTTCGTCGGCTTTTGTCTGGCGCTGGCCGCCATCGGCGTGTGGCTGGTGGTTGGCGCCATCCACGGCCAGCCGGACGCGCCGCCCCTGGTGCGGTTGTTCGGCGGCGTATTGCTGCTGGCGATCGACGGCTTCCTGCTCAAGGGCTTCTTCCAGGTCGCGCCGAACGAGGGCCAGGTGCTGCAGTTGTTCGGCAAGTACGCCGGCAGCGTGCGCATGGAGGGCCTGCGCTGGACCAACCCGTTCTACTCGCGCCAGCGCATCTCGCTGCGCGTGCGCAACTTCGAGAGCGGCAAGCTCAAGGTCAACGACAACGACGGCAACCCGATCGAGATCGGCGCGGTGGTGGTGTGGCAGGTGCTGGATACCGCCGAGGCCGTGTTCTGCGTCGACGACTACGAGGACTTCGTGCACATCCAGAGCGAATCCGCGCTGCGCCAGATGGCGCAGAGCTACCCGTACGACGCCCACGACGACGGCCAGCCCTCGCTGCGCAGCCACGGCGAGGTGATCAACAACCATCTGCGCGACGAGATCCAGGCCCGATTGGAGAAGGCCGGCGTGCAGGTGATCGAGGCGCGCATCAGCCACCTCGCCTACGCCCAGGAAATCGCCCAGGCGATGCTGCAGCGACAGCAGGCCGGCGCGATCATCGCCGCGCGCACCCGCATCGTGGAAGGTGCAGTCAGCATGGTCGGCATGGCGCTGGAGCAATTGCGTGCCCAGGGCGTCGTGGAACTCGACGAGGAGCGCAAGGCGACGATGGTCAGCAACCTGCTGGTGGTGCTCTGCGGCGAACGCGGCACCCAGCCCGTGCTGAACACCGGCACCTTGTACTGACCCGTGGCCGGCGAGAAGAAAGCCTACCCGCTGCGCATCAGCGCAGCCGTGCTCGACGCCATGCAACGCTGGTCGGACGACGAGCTGCGCAGCGTCAACGCCCAGATCGAGTACGTGCTGCGCGAGGCATTGCGCAAGGCCGGCCGGCTCAAGGCCGGCCCGATCCGGCCGACGCCGGACGACGACACGGACTGAAGCGGCATGCTGCACGTGGCCCTGCCGCTGATCGGCACCTGGCGATCAACGCGGGTTGGCGGTGACCGGCTGCAACTGCGGCAGCTTCAGCAGGCGCACCTTCGGATGCTGCCCGCCCGTCACGAACAGCCACGGCCCCTGCAGCACGATCGATTGCACGGGCGGCACGCCGTCTTCGGCGCCGAGACGTTGCAGCGGCCGGCCGTCGCTGGCGTCGTAGACGACCAGCTCGCGCGTCTGCGGATCGACCGCCAGCAGCCAGTCGTGTCCGGCGCCCTGCCAGTGCACCAGCTGGTTTGCCGCGGGAAGTTCCGTCGTTTCATCGGACGCCGGCAGCCACGACCACAGCAGGATCGCCGACAGCACGACCAGCAGCACGATGCCGGGCCGGCGCAGACGCTGCAGCAAGCGCCCGGGCCACGCGGCCGCGCCGGATGAATGCCGAAGGGCGATGCGCATGTCCATGCCGCCACCATCGCCGTCGA
>CALCWL010000174.1 GCA_937906285.1 uncultured Rhodanobacter sp.
TCGGCCCAGTCGCCGTAGCTGTTGGTGAAGCCCCAGGCGACCTGGCCGTTGGAGCCGGCAATGATCGCCGGCGTGCCGGGCAGACCGACGCCGTTGACGTCGCGCTTGCCGTTCGGCGCGCCGGCGTCGGGATAGCGCAAGCGGGTGCGAAACCAGATATTGGGCACGCGCAGGCCCAGATGCATGTCGTTGGCCAGCATGGCTGCGCCATGGCCGGTGAGGTGGCCGGCCACGGCGAAGTTGTTGCTGCCGGGGCGCGGCGCGTCCAGTGCCGGCGCCAGCGCCGCGGCGAGGCCGGCGCTGCTCGCGCGGGCCGGCGCCTGGCGCAGGTCGAACACCTGCGCGCCGGGCACCACCGGCGAGCGCGACAGCCGCCCGCGCAGCGGCGCCTCCCAGTCGGGGTCGGGTGCGAGCAGGAAATCCACCAGCGAAGCCGGCAACGCGTCGCGCATCTGCGCGATGCGCAGCTCGCGTTCGTTGCGGCCGTCGCTGTTGAGGTCCAGGTACATCGCCGCGATCACCAGCAGGCTGTCCTGCGGCCGCCAGGCCTCGGGCCGGCTGCCCAGCAGCAGGTATTCCCAGGGGCGCACGCGCAGGTCCGCCAGCCCTGCGTTGACGCCGGCGGCATAGCGGCGCAGCACCTCCTGCTGTGCCGGCGGCAGTTGCGCCCACGCCGCATCGGCCACCGCGCGCAGGCGGTGGCGACGGTGGTTGAGATCCACCGGCAGCGCGGCCGACCCCACCAGCGCGGCCAGCTCGCCCGCGCTGGACCGGCGCATCAGGTCCATCTGGAAGAAACGTTCCTGCGCGTGCACGTAGCCCATCGCCCAGGTGATGTCGGCGCGATTGCCGCCGTCGAAGGTGGCCGTGCCGCGCGCGTCGCGGGCGATCGTCACCGGCGAGTGCAGCGCCGCCACCGCACGCGTGCCGTCCAGCCGGGCGAGGCTGCCGGCGAGCAGCCACCATCCGGCGGCCAGCGCCACCAGCACCAGCACCGGCAAGGCCAGCAGGATGGCGCGCAGCAGGCGCCAGCGGCGTGTCGTCATCGCGGAACGGACCTGGTCTGTGCGCGGCTCACTGCCGCGCAAAAACCGCAAAGATACCGGCATACGGCTTGACCATGAAGGCTGGCGCGCCGGCATAGCCCTCGCCGTCGACGTACAGCTGCGAGATGCTGCCGTCCAGGTACAACGCATCGCGGCAATGCAGCTGGTCGCGGAACAGCCGTCCAAACGTGTGGAAGTTCACCGGCGCCTCGCTCACCGCGAATACCACCTCGTGCGGCGACGGCGCGCACACGCCGCTGCGCCACTTGAGGCTGGCCGAGTCGTCGATGAACTGCTCGTTGAGCTTGCCGTCGATCAGCAGCATCGGGCCGGACTGGGTCGCCGTCCGCACCGCCTTGTCGTCGGCCTTGAACGCCGCGCTGGTGCGCACCGCGGCGTGGCCGTCGGCATAGATCGCGAACACGCCGTTGGGCAGCAGCGAGAAATTGCCCGAGGCCGGGTTGCCGTGGGCCAGGTTCAGCGGCACCACGGTCTTGCCGTTCTCCACGTACAGGCCCAGCGGCGCGAACTTGTGGTCGTAGATGCCGGCATTGGCGGCGAACAGCAGCCTCTGGCCGCGCGCCTCGCCCCATTGCTGCAGGTTCCCGATACTGCCGAACGGCTGGCCGTCCTGCGGATTGCGCCAGTACAGCGCCAGTTGCTCGCGCTTCAGGTCGATGTGCACGACCCGGTATTGCTGCCCGGCGAAAGCCACCTCGCGACTGTCCAGCGCCTGCGCCTTCGGCGTGCAGCCGGGCAGGGTGAGCAGCAGGGCGAACAGCGCCATGGCCGGCAGCCAGCAGTGGCGGACCCGCACGGTCCGGTGGCGTGGGATGCGAACGATCATCCCCCGATGGTCGTGGCGCGGCGGCGATCACGCAACCCCGCGCGCGCCGGCGGTTTTGCCGGCGTGCGGTTCGGCGCGCGGCGGTTCGCCGTTAAACTCGGGTTTTTGCCCGAGCCTGCGATGCCTTACACGCCGATCGTCGCCACCCTGGGTTACGTGTTGTCGCCCGATCGCCAGCAGGTGCTGATGATCCACCGCAACACGCGCCCGGACGACCTGCACCTGGGCAAGTACAACGGCCTGGGCGGCAAGATGGAGCCGGGCGAGGACATCGCCGCCTGCATGCGGCGCGAGATCCGCGAGGAGGCTGCCATCGAGTGCGAGTCGATGCGCCTGCGCGGCACGCTGAACTGGCCGGGTTTCGGCAAGCACGGCGAGGATTGGCTGGGCTTCATCTTCCTGATCGACGCCTGGCGCGGCACGCCGCTGGAATCCAACCACGAGGGCGCGCTGGAATGGGTGGCGCGCGAGCGGCTGCTGGAGCTCCCCATGTGGGAAGGCGACCGCCACTTCCTGCCGCTGGTGTTCGACGACGACCCGCGGCCGTTCCACGGCGTGATGCCGTACAAGGACGGCCGCATGCAATCCTGGTCGTTCAGCCGGTTCTGAAGCGCGCGTAGGGCGGGCACTGCCCGCCGACTCTCGCCGGTGGCGCGACGTCTACGCCACGTCGGCCAGCCACGCCTCGCTGGAAAACCGTTCGCGCGCCAGCGCTTCGGCGCGGGCCAGCTCGCCGGCGCGCAGGACGTCGTCGGCGAGTCCGTGGCGCTGGCGGAAGGTGGCGATCATCTGCTCGATCACCGCCTCGCGCGGCAGGCCGGTCTGGCTGCGCAACGGGTCGACCCGCTTGGCTGCGCTGGTGGTGCCCTTGTCGGACAGTTTCTCGCGGCCGATGCGCAGCACGTCGAGCATCTTCGCCGCGTCGATGTCGTAGG
>CALCWL010000175.1 GCA_937906285.1 uncultured Rhodanobacter sp.
GCGCCCGTAGCGCTGCTCGTCCCAGCGCATCGCGCGTTCCAGCGCGTCCAGCGCGTAGCCGCAACGGCCGATCGCATCGGCTTCCGCCCAGATCTTCAGCTGCACGCTGCGGCCGTCGGCGGTGCGGTAGTCGCGCCCGATGCTTTCCAGATGGCCGGCGACCAGCGCGAACAGGTAGCTCGGCTTCGGATGCGGGTCGACGAAGCGCGCCCAGTGCCGGCCGCCCTCCAGCTCACCGGCGCCGGTCGGGTTGCCGCCGGCCAGCAGTACCGGGAAACGGGTGCGGTCGGCACGCAGGGTCACCGTGTAGGTGGACAGCACGTCGGGGCGATCGGGGAAGAAAGTGATGTGGCGAAAGCCCTCGGCCTCGCACTGCGTGAGCAGGAAGCCGTTCTCGCGCGGGCCCGACAGGTACAGCCCTTCCAGTGCCGTGTTGGCGGCCGGGCGCACGCGGACGCGGGTTTCCAGCATGCTGCCGTCGCGCGCGCCGTCGATCTCCAGCACGCAGCCGTCGTAGCGGTACGTCTCGGCGTCCAGCGCGCGGCCATCGAGCGCGATCGACAGCAGCTGCAGGTTCTCGCCATCCAGCCGCAGTGGCAGGGACTGCGCCGGATCGCGACGCAGCTGCAGGCGCGCGACGATTTCGCTGGCGTCGATGTCGAGCTCGACCTCCAGTTCGATCGACTCGACCCGCCAGGCGGGCGGCTGGTAATCGCGCAGCCGGATCACCGGACTGGCTTGCTGGGGAAGTGCGTGCATGAGCGGAGCAACGTTGGAAGGGGATGGATCAGGCTAACATGGGCAGGTTCAACCGCAGGAGAATCCGGTGACTGCTTCCGGCTCGACCCGCTACGACGTGGAGCGTTCCTGGCTGGGCGCGCAGCCCGTCGTGGTGCTGCACGATCACGCGGGAAACCGCCACGTGCGCGTGGCCTTGCACGGCGCTGCCCTGCTCGGTTTCGAGGTGCCCTTCGGCGACGGCCTGCACGACCTGGCCGACGGTTACCGCGATGCCGACGAGGTGCAGCACCGGCCCGGTTCGCGCTTCGCGATCATGGTGCCGTTCGCCGGCCGCGTCGCCGATGCGCGCTACCGCTTCGACGGCGTAGCGCAGGATCTGGACCCGGGCGTGACCGGCAGCGAACGGGCCAGCCGCCATGGCTTCGTGCGTGATGCGTTGTTCGACCTCGACCGGCTGGCTGCCGACGATGCGGCCGCCAGCGTGCGGCTGACCACCGCGGCGATTCGTCCGCGCCCGGGCTACCCGCATGCGATCGACCTGGCAGTCGAGTTCACCCTGGATGACGCGGGCTTGCGCCTGGATGCGTGCATGGAGAACGTCGGCGACCACCTCGCGCCGTGCTTCTTCGGCTGGCATCCGTATTTCCGCCTGCCCGGTGGCGGCCTGGTCGACGACTGGCCGCTGCAGATTCCCGCGCAGACCCTGATCCGCACCGGCGCCGACCTGATCGCGCTGCCCGGTGACGCTGCCTACGTCGCGCTCGACGATGCGCCAGCGCTGGATTTCCGCGAACCGCGGCGAATCGGCGACAGCATCCTCGACCAGGGCTACACCGACCTCGAGGCCGACGCCGATGGGCGCATCCGCACCCGCCTCGGCGATCCGTCGCGCGGCTTCGCCCTCGCGCTGTGGCAGGAGCGCGGCGTGATGCACGCGTTCACCGCCGACACGGTGGCACGCGACGTGCGCCGCGCCGTCGCGTTGGAGCCGATGGAATGCATGGCCGATGCGTTCAATCGGCCCGAGTGCGCCGACGCGATTGCGCTGGCACCCGGCGCCACGCGCCATTTCCGTTGCGGCATCGAGGTCGTCGGCGCATGAGCCATTCCATCGAGGAGCTTCCCGAGCTGGCGCAGGTTCGCGCCGCTGCCACGCGCATTGCGCCGCATGCGCGGGTGACGCCGGTGATGTGCAGCCCGGCGCTGGATGCGCTGAGCGGCGCCAAACTCTATTTCAAATGCGAACACCTGCAGCGCGGCGGCGCGTTCAAGTTCCGCGGCGCCTGCAACGCGGCGTGGTCACGCATTCCTCCGGCAACCACGGCAACGCGCTGGCGCTGGCCGCGGCCACCCGCGGCATCGCCGCCCACGTGGTGGTGCCCGAGGGCGCGGTGCGCGCCAAGCTCGCGGCGATCGAACGCGCCGGCGCCACCCTGCACCGTTGCGCGCCGACCCAGGCCGCGCGCGAGGCGAAGTGCGAGGAGGTGCGTCGCGCCACCGGGGCGGAGCTGGTGCATCCGTATGCCGACCGCCGGGTCATCGCCGGGCAGGGCACGGTGGCACTGGAGTTGTTGCAGCAGATTCCCGAGCTGGATGCGCTGATCACCCCGGTCGGCGGCGGCGGGTTGGCCAGCGGCGTGGCGATCGCCGCGCACGGCATCGACCCGGCACTGGCGCTGTTCGGTGCCGAGCCGCTCGGCGCCGACGACGCGGCACAGTCGATGGCGCACGGCGAACGCGTCACCACGGTGGTGCCCGACACGGTCTGCGACGGCCTGCGCGCCCTCATCGGCGAACGCAACCTTGACGCGCTGCGCGCGCATCATGTCGAGATCATCACCGTCAGCGACACCGAGACGATCGCGGCGATGCAACTGCTGTGGTCGGAACTGAAGCAGGTGGTGGAAGTCTCCAGCGCCACCGTGCTGGCGGCGATCCTGCAGCAGCCGGCGCGTTTCGCCGGTCGCCGGGTCGGCGTGGTCATCACGGGCGGCAACGTCGACCTGCAGGCCTTGCCCTGGTCGTAGGAGTCCTCCGCTCGCGAGTTCCTACCCGCGGCGGGGCAAGCGCACGCCGCTGACCGCGAGCAGGCCCAGCAGCACGAACACGATGCCGGTCGCCTCCAGCGGCGACGGCTGCTCGTGCAGCAGCCACCAGGCCAGCAGCACGCCGAGCACGGGCACGCCGAGGCTGGATACGCTGGCCACGGTGGTGGGCAACCGCTGCAATACGATCGACCACAGCCACCAGGCCGCCGCCGACGCCAGCACTGCGCTGTAGGCGAGGCCACCGACGAAGGCCCAGTTCCACACCAGCGGCCGCTGCGGCATCGCCAGCGCGAACAGGCCCAGCGCCACGCCGCCGGCCAGCATCTGCCACGCGGTGAGGCCGAGCACGTCCGGTGCGTGGCGCTGGAACAGACGCTTGCTGAGCACGGTGCCGGCGGCCCAGGCCAGTCCGCCGAGGATGGCCAGCAAGGTACTCATGATGCTGCCCATCGGCCGCCAGGGCTCGATGATGCACAGCAGGCCGATGGCAGCCAGCGCCAGTCCCAGCCAGTGCCGCGGCGTCGGCTTGTCGCGGAGCAGCAGCCATGCCAGCAGCACGGCCCAGAACGGCATGGTGTAGGCGAGCAGGGCCACGTGGCCGGCGCCGCCATCGAGCAGCGCCCATTGCTCCAGGCCCTGGAACGCGGCGGTCTGGCACAGGCCGATCAGGATCGTCGGGCCCAGCGGTGGCGGCCGCAGCGAGCGCCGCGACAACAGCAAGACCGCGAACAGCACCGCCGCGCCGATCAGGTAGCGCAGCGCAGCGAAATCGAACGGGCCGGCCCAGGCCAGCACCTGTTTCATCACGATCCAGCTGTAGGCCCACAACACGATGGTGACGAGCATGGCCAGCACGGCGCCGCGCTGGGGTGACGGGGAAGGCGGCATCGACATGGGCCAGAAGAGGGGCGACAAGTGTAATGGCGTCCGTTACGGTTCGCGGATCGACAGCCACGTGAAGTCGCCATGAGCAAACGCGCCGAACCGATTCGCTGCAGCTGGGCCACCGCCGGTGACGCCTTGATGTGCGCCTACCACGACACCGAATGGGGCGTGCCGCTGCACGACGATCGCGGCCTGTTCGAGTTCCTCTGCCTGGAAGGGGCCCAGGCGGGGCTTTCCTGGCGCACCGTGCTGGCCAAGCGCGCGCATTACCGCAAGCTGTTCCACGATTTCGAGATTGCCCGCGTCGCCGCGATGAGCGACCGCGAACTGGAGAGGCTGCTGCTCGACCCGGGCATCATCCGCAACCGGCTGAAGGTGTACTCGGCGCGCGACAACGCGCGTGCCGCGCAGGAGGCGATCGCGGAGTTCGGCAGTCTGGACGGCTATCTGTGGTCCTTCGTCGAGGGCCGTACCGTGGTCAACCGCTGGCGCGTACCCGCCGAGGTGCCGGCCAGCACCGCCTTGTCCGACCGCATGAGCAAGGCGCTGAAGAAACGCGGCTTCCGTTTCGTCGGCAGCACCATCTGCTATTCGCTGATGCAGGCCACCGGGATGATCGACGACCACCTGGTGGGCTGTTTCCGTCGCCGCGGGGCGCGCTAGCCGCCGCAGAAACTTTCGTTCGGCGCCGAATGCGGGAGTGCACGACGGCGAAATGCGCAGTCGCTCACACAATCGCGCGAAAGAGGGGCCGGCAGCGTTCAGCACGCGAAACGCATGCTGAACAAGTCAGCGGTGCGCGCTTGTGCGTCGCGTGCACACGAACTGAAGATGCGCGAGCAGGTGCCGGCGGCATGCGGATCGACCTTGGCCAGGGGGCGGGGTTCGGGCAGGGAATGCAGCATGTCGTCTCGTCCCGCAGGCATTCCGCCATCGCAGCATTGCCCAGGAGCCACTTCATGAAATCCCGCCATTTCAAATCCACGCTGCTTTGCGCCGCGGTGCTGGGCGCGTTGTCGCTCGCGCCGGCCATGGCGCAGACCGCTCCGCCGCCTGACGCCCCCGTGTCGGCCAGCGCCAACGGCCAGGAGTCGACCCGGCTAAGCACCGAGTTCGCTGCATTCGCCGGTTCGGATGCCAATGCGCAGGCACTGGTCGCCGGGTTGCGCGACGGCAGCGCCATCGCGCTCGACGACGTGATCACGAACGCCGATGGCACCACCACCACGACCACCACCACGTTCACGCCGGCCACCGGCCAGATGGGCTACGGCAACGTGAAGATCGCGCTGTCGCTGGCCGAAGCCAGCCTGGCGCAGGCGGGCATCACCGATCCGACCGCCGCCGAGATCGAGGCCGCGCTGAACGGCGGCACCATGGTGCTGGCCGATGGCAGCAGCATTGATCTCGACGGCGTGCTGGCGGCACGCGCCGCCGGCGAAGGCTGGGGCCAGATCGCCAACAGCATGGGCGTCAAGCTGGGTGACGTGATGCGTTCGCCGAAGGCAACCGGCAGCGCTTCGGCCAGCGCGCATGGGCATGTCGACGTTTCGGTGGCCAAGGTCGAGTTCGCCAAGAGCCACATGGGTGACCATCCGACGGCGGCCGATCACCCGGGCAAGCCCGATACCGCCGGCAAGCCGGACATCGCGAACCGGCCCGCGCTGCCGGAACGCCCGCAGCGCCCGGAGCGCCCGCAGATTCCGGATCATCCCACCCACGTCGGCCGCCCGGGCGGCTGAGTCCGCGGTTCGCCGTACGTGCTTCTCCGCGCAGGCCCGGCAGACGCTCGGCCTGCGCAGTCCCCTGTCAGCTAGGACACTTTTCATGCGCAACGCACAACACTGGATGGTCGCCGGCGGACTGCTGCTGGTCGGCGCGCCGGCAGCGCACGCCGCCAACGCGGACGGCGGCCAGTTCAGCCTCTCTGCCGGTGCCGACTACAGCAGCGGCAAATACGGCACCGACACCACCACCGACATCTGGTCGGTGCCGCTGACCGCGGCGTACCAAAGCGACCGCTGGACGTTGAAGCTCACCGTGCCGTATATCCACGTCAGTGGTGCGGGCAACGTGATCCCCGGCGTGGGCAAGGTCAACAACGGCAACCCCATTGGTCGCGGCCTCGGCCACATCATCGGCGGTGGCGGCTCCGGCGGTTCCGGTGGCAGTGCGGCGACGTCCAGCGGCTCCGCCTCGGGCCTGGGTGACGTCACCGCGTCGGCCGGCTACCAGCTATTCACCAGCACCGACCGCACGGCCGGGCTGGATCTCACCGGCAAGGTGAAGTTCGGCACCGCTGACGAGAACAAGGGGCTGGGTACCGGCAAGAATGACTACGGCCTGTCGCTGGATGCCTACAAGGTCAGCGGCGCGTGGACCGCGTTCGGCGGCGTGGGCTGGACCAAATACGGCAGCTCCCAGTACATCCAGCTGCAGAACGGCTTCAACGCGAACATCGGTGCCGACTACAAGGTCGGTGCCAGCGACAACGTCGGCGCCTACTACTACTACCGCGAGCGGATCGCCGACACCGGCGCCGCGCAGAGCGAGCTCGCCGGTTACTGGAACCACAAGTTCAATCCGAACCTGCGCCTGCAGGCCTATGCGCTGGCCGGCTTCACCGACGGCAGCCCGGATTACGGCGTGGGCGCATCGGTCAAGTACAGCTTCTGATCGAAGCGGCGCCGCGCGCGATCGTGCGCGGCGCCGGCTGCGCGAGGTTCAGTCCGACAGTGCCAGCACGCAGTCGTCCGCGCCATAGCTGCGGCAGCACACGGCGAAGATCGACAACTCGCGGCCGCCCAGCACCGGCGCCAGCAGGCCCTCCAGAAAGCCGCTGAAGAAGATGCAGCCGGAGTGGCCGGGTTCGCCGCACAGCGGGCTGTGGTGAATGTGCAGCTGGCTGCCGTCCTGTTCCACCTCTATCAGCGCGCGCAGCGCCGGCATGCCCAGCTGCGCGATCGCCTGTTCCAGGTGGAGCTGCCCGCCCGCCGCCGGTTCGCGCTGGGCGAGCCATGCGCCGGTGCGCCGGCCCGCCAGCGCCAGCGTGGGTTCGCGCGCCGCCTCGGCGACCGTGCGATCCAGCTGCTGCAGCCGCGGCATGATTTGCGGGTATTCGCTGGCCAGTTTCGCCAGCAGCTTGTCGATGGCCGCCTGGTCGGGTTCGAGCGGGACCAGCTCCACGAACGGAGCCTCTGCCACCACGGCGGGCGCCGGCGCTGCCACCGGCGCCGGCGGCGGCAGGATGTATTCGAGATCCGGCTCCGGCGTCGGCCGCGCGGCGACCGCGGGCGGAGGCGCGGATGCCGCCATCGGCGCGACCAGCCTGACCGGCGCGACCTGGTCGAAAGCGGGGGCGGCCGGCGCAGTCGCAGCCGCGGGCCTGGCCGGTGCCGTCGGCGCGGCCGCCTCCGGCGCCGGTGGCGCAACCGGAAGGACGGGTGGCACGTAGGCCGACGGCGCGCGCGAGGCGGCGAAGTGCGGGCGTTCCTCGCCCTCGGTGACCGGTTCCAGTTCGAAACTGATAATGCGCTCGTGGGCATCCAGCGCTGCCGCCAGCGCGCGCCTTTTTCGTGGCGGCCCGCGCACCACCATGGTCAGCAGGATGCCGTGCGGGTCCTGGACCAGCCGCTGCCGCTGCAGGCTGAAGCCGCTGGCCAGCACCAATCGTCCCACCTCGATCAACAGGCCGTCGCGTCGCTCGGACAGGGCCTGGATTTCCAGCTCGATCATCAGGCCCCCCTGTATGCGCTGCTGGTTCACCGAATTGTGCCCGACACCATGATCGCATTCGACGCGGAAAAACGTGCGCGGTTTGGTGAATCCGCGATGTCACCGCTGCATCGGCAGCTGCGGGGCACGTTCCATGCTTGGTTTTCTAGCGTCGCGAGCCGCGCAGCTTGTCGATCGAGAAGCTGGCGATTTCCATGCCGCCCACGCGTCGCGGCTGTCCCGCCGGCGGGCCCCAGGCGTGCGCGCTGACCACCTCCCAGGTCGCCGGGATGCGGCCGTCCACGCGCATCGTTTCGTAGGCGGCGAGCATGCGCCGGTAGCGCGACTTGCCGGTGAGCCCGCGCTCGCGCTGGCGGTCGGCGTTGGTGGCGCCCAGGCCCTGCAGCTCCTCCAGCAGCTTGCGCGGTTCGCTGTAGGTCAGGGTGTAGCGGAACACGTCCAGTACCGGGTCGCGCAGGCCGGCGGCGAGCATCGCGTCGCCGACGTCGTGCATGTCCAGGAAGCGGCCCACGTGGGCGCGCTCGTCCGCCGCGGCCCAGGCAGCGCGCAGTTCCATCAGGGTGTCCGGGCCGAAACTGGAGAACGCCATCAGCCCGCCGGGTTTGAGCACGCGCATGCATTCGCCGAACAGCGCGGGCAGGTCGTCGATCCACTGGAAGCAGAGGTTCGAATGCAGCACGTCCACGCTGTGATCGGCCAGCGGCAGCGCGCGCGCCTCGGCGCAGACGCGGTCGAACGGCTTGCGCCAGCTGCTGTGCTGCTTCGCCGCGCGTAGCATCGGTAGCGCCAGGTCAATGGCGATCACCTCGGCCTTCGGGTAGCGCCGCTTGAGCAAGGCGGTGCCGCGGCCGGTGCCGGCGCCGATGTCGACCACCCGCTGCGGCGTGTCGAGGTAGAACGAGAGCCGCTCCAGCAGGTGCGTCTGCACTTCGCGCTGCAGCGCGTCGTGCTTCTCGTAGGTGCCGGCCGCGCCGCCGAAATTGCGGCGCACCTGGCGCGGGTCGAGCTGGAAATCACTCATGGGGAAGACTCGTGGTGGCGCGGCGACGCTGCTGCGCGAACAGGGGTTGCAGGGCCTCGACCACCGCACCGGCGTGGCCGAAGAACGGCGCGTGGCCGGCCTGCGCGATCTCGTGGTTGTCGCCGCCGCACTGGCTGGCCGACCAGGCCATCGCCTGCGGCGGCACCAGCCGGTCGCGACGCCCGGCGATCCAGGCGCTGGGCAGGGTGAGGTCGGGCAGGGCGGCGCGGCGATCGCTGTCGTGCAGGATGCGGATGCCTTCCTGCAGCACGCGCGCGTCCGGTTCGCCGCGGGCGAACACCAGCTCGCGCAGATGGCGCAGCTCGCCGCGCGGGTCGGCGCTGCCCATCGCCTCCAGCGCCAGGAAGCGCTCGATGGTGGCGTGGTAGTCGGTTTCCAGATCGCTGGCCAGTTGCTGCACCAGCGCCGGGTCGCTGCCATGCGGCCAGCCGGCGTCGCGCACGAACTTAGGCGTGGCGCACAGCATGGCCAGGCCGCGCACGTGCTGCGGTAGCTCCAGTGCCGCGGTCAGCGCGATCAGTCCGCCCAGCGACCAGCCGAGCCAGAGCGCCGGCGGCGTGGCGGCGGCGATCGCCGCGGCGCAGGCGTGCGGTTCCAGCGGCAGGCCGCAGTCGCGCGAATGGCCGTGGCCGGGCAGGTCGACCACGTACATCGTGCACTGCGCCTGCAGCGCCCCGACCAGCGGCGCCAGCACGCCGCCGTGCATCGCCCAGCCGTGCAGCAGCACCAGCGGCAGCGGACCATGACCGGTCTTCTCGATGAAAAGACTCATGCGCCCGCCTGTTGCGGAAGCGGAAGCAAATCGGCGCCCACGGCGCCGCGTTCGTCGAACACGAAGCAACCGCCCTGCCAGTGCGTGCCGTCGGTGAGTTCCAGGTATTTCAGGATGCCGCCTTCGAGCTGGTGCACGTGTTCGATGCCCAGCTCCTGCATGTAGAGCGCGGCCTTCTCGCAGCGGATGCCGCCGGTGCAGTAGGGCACCACGGTCTTGCCGGCGTAGCGCGCGCGGTCGTCGGCGAGTGCGGCGGGAAAATCGGTGAAGCGGGCGATGTGGTAGTCCACCGCGCGCGTGAAGCTGCCGGCGGCGGTTTCGTAGTCGTTGCGGGTATCGAGCATCACCACCTCGCGACCGGCGTCGTCGCGGCCCTGGTCCAGCCAGCGCTTGAGCGTTCTCGCATCCACGCCGGGCGCGCGGCCTTGCGCGGGGCGCAGCGCGGGCATGCGCAAAGTAATGATCTCGCGCTTGAGCCGCACGCGCAGGCGGCCGAAGGGTACCGTGTCCGAGTGCGATTCTTTGGCCTCCATGCCGGCAAAGCGCGCGTCCTCGCGCAGCCAGGCCATGAAGGCATCGGTGGCCACGCCGGTGCCGGCGAGGAAGAGGTTGATGCCTTCCGGCGCCAGCAGCACGGTGCCCTTGAGCGCCAGATCCTCGGCGCGCTCGCGCACGCGCTCGCGCAGCGCGGGCAGGTCGTTCAGCGCGACGAAGCGGTAGGCGGCGATGTTGACGACGTTCATGCTCAAGAAAGGTGCGCAAGACAACGGACCATTATACGGGGCCGGCCCCTTGCGACTCCTGCGGCAGATCAGCCAGCGCGTCGAGCAGCGCGTCCACGTGCGCCTCTTCGTGCGCGGCGGACAAGGTGATGCGCAGCCGCGCCTGGCCGGCCGGCACGGTCGGCGGGCGAATCGCGACGACCAGCAGGCCGCGGCGCTCCAGCGCCTGCGCCGCGACCAGCGCGGCGTTGGCGCTGCGCAGCAGCAGGGGCTGGATCGCGCTCGCCGAGTCCATCAGCGGCAGGCCGAGCTGCGCGGCGCCGGTGCGGAAACGGGCGACCAGCGCGGCAAGCTTGTCGCGCCGCCAGGTTTCGGTCTGCGCCAGCCGCACCGCTTGCAGGGCCGCGGCGGCCAGCGCCGGCGGCATCGCGGTGGTGTAGATGTATGGCCGCGCGAACTGGATCAGCCCCTCGATCAGCGTCGCCGGCCCGGCCACGAAGGCGCCACTGCAACCGAGCGCCTTGCCCAGCGTGGCCATCAGCAGCGGCACCTCGTGCTGGCCCAGCTTTGCCGCGTCGAGGCAGCCGGCGCCTTGGGCGCCGAGCACGCCGAGGCCATGCGCGTCGTCGACCATCAGCGTGGCGTGCTCGCGCGCGCACAGTTGCGCCAGCTCCCGCAGCGGCGCGACGTCGCCGTCCATGCTGAACACGCCGTCCGTGGCCAGCAGCGCCGCCGCGTCGGGATGCGCCGCCAGCTGTCGCGCGGCGGCGGCCGCATCGGCGTGCGGATAGCGCTTCAGTTCGGCGCCGCTGAGCCTGGCGCCGTCTAGCAGGCAGGCGTGGTCGAGCTTGTCCTGCACGCAGACGTCGCCGCGCGCCAGCAGCGCCTGCATCACGCCCAGGTTGGCCATGTAGCCGGTGGAGAACAGCAGCGCACGCTCGCGCCCGGTCCATGCGGCCAGCGCTTCTTCCAATTGCGCGTGCGCGGCGCGGTGGCCGCAGATCAGGTGCGCCGAGGTGCTGCCGATGCCTTGCTCGTGCGCGGCGCGAGTGAGCGCGGCGACCAGCGACGGGTGCTGCGCCAGACCGAGGTAGTCGTTGCTGCAGAACGAGAGCAGGCGCCGGCCGCCCGTTTGAAACCATGGGCCGTCGACGTGGTCGATGGTGCGCAGGCGGCGACGCAGGTTGGCCTGTTCGCGTTCGGCCTTCTGGACGTCCAATCGCTGCAGTAGATCGGGGCGGGGCGTGGTCATTGTTCGGTGGGGGGCGGAAAACGCCTCTTGCGGACCTTCCCCGCGGCGCAGGGGGAGGGTCGAGGCGGAGTGCTATTACGCCGCGGCACTGCAACCGCAGCCGTGGCCGCAACCCGCGCTTCCGGTGTCGACCGTGTCCGCGCGCTCGACCACCTCCATCGGATGCAGGTCGAGCCGGCGGAACAGCGCGCGGTCGGCTTCCACGTCCGGGTTGCCGGTGGTCAGCAACTTTTCGCCGTAGAAAATCGACCCGGCGCCGGCGAAAAAGCACAGCGCCTGTACCGCGTCGTCCATCTGCTGCCGGCCGGCGGACAGGCGCACGATCGAGAGCGGCATCAGGATGCGCGCCACCGCGATCGCACGCACGAACTCGAACGGGTCCAGCGGCTCGGCGTTGGCCAGCGGCGTGCCCGGTACCGGCACCAGCTGGTTGATCGGCACTGACTGCGGATGCTCGGGCAGGTTGGCCAGCGCCTGCAGCAGGCCGGCGCGCTGCTCGCGCGTCTCGCCCATGCCGACGATGCCGCCGCAGCAGGTCTTCAGGCCTGCGTCGCGCACCTGTTCCAGCGTGGCCAGGCGATCCTGGTAGTCGCGGGTGTGGATGATCTCGCCGTAGAACTCCGGTGCGGTGTCGAGGTTGTGGTTGTAGTAGTCGAGGCCGGCGTCCTTGAGCTGCTGCGCGTGGCCATC
>CALCWL010000176.1 GCA_937906285.1 uncultured Rhodanobacter sp.
TGGTTGAGACGATGGCACGTGTCTACCTGAGTCTGGGTTCCAACCTCGAGCCGCGAGAACATCTCGTCGCGGCGATCGAGGCCTTGCGCGAGCGCTTCGGCGAGATCACGGTGTCGCCGGCGTATCGCAGCGCATCGGTGGGTTTCGCCGGCGCCGAGTTCGTGAACCTCGCGGTGGGGCTGGATACCGAACTGACCCCGCAGGCGCTGAACGACTGGCTGCATGCGCTGGAAGACCGCCACGGCCGGCGCCGCGACGTGCCGCGCTACTCGGACCGAACACTCGACATCGACATCGTGTTCTACGACGCGCTGGTCATCGACGGCCCCGGCCACCTGCAGATTCCGCGCAACGAGTTGCAGCACGCCTTCGTGCTGCGGCCGATCGCCGATATCGCGCCGGATTTTCGCCACCCGGTCAGTGGCTCGAGCATGGCCGAGCTGTGGGCGGCGTTTCCGCAACAGCGCGAGCCGCTGCAGGTTGAATCGCTGGCGGATTGAACGGGTACACTGCCGGCGGAGTGCCGGAAGGTATCGCCGGCGCAGGGCGGGCACCCATCGGGTCCACGAATGAGGGGAGCAATCATGGCCGGAAAATTCGCGCGTAGCTGGGCGTTGATGAAGGCGAGCGCGGCGGTGCTTCGCTCGGACAAGTCGCTGCTGCTGTTTCCGTTGTTGTCGGGGCTGTGCACGTTGCTGGTGGCGGCCAGCTTCCTGATTCCGGTGGGCGTGATGGTGATCGGCGGCGAGCATGCCGGTGCCGATTTCCACGAGCGCTTGTCGGTCGGCAGCTACCTGCTGATGTTCGCGTTCTACCTGGTGCAGTACTTCGTCATCATCTTCTTCCAGACCGCGCTGACCGGCGTGGCGCTGATGCACTTGCGCGGCGAGCCGACCAGCGTGGGCGCGGGTTTTGCGCTGGCGCGTGCCCGCCTGCCGCAGATCCTCGGCTATGCGCTGATCGCCGCCACCGTCGGCCTGCTCCTGCGCATGGTGCAGGAGCGCCTGGGCCTGATCGGCCGCTTCGTGGTCGGCCTGGTCGGCCTGGCCTGGACGGTGGCCACCTTCCTGGTGGTGCCGGTGCTGGCGAGCAGGGATGTCGGCCCGGTCGACGCGGTCAGGCACAGCGTGGAGCTGCTCAAGCGCAGCTGGGGCGAGAACCTGATCGGCCAGGGCGGCATCGGCGTGGTGTTCGGTCTGCTGATGTTCGTGGCAGTGCTGTTCGGTGCGCTGCTGGTCGGCGGCGCCATCGCCATGCATTCGATCGCGGCGGTGGTGACGGCAGTGGCGATCGTGGTGCTCGGCTTCATCCTGCTCGGGCTGATCCAGTCCGCGTTGCAGGGCATCTACGCGGCGGCGCTCTATCGCTACGCCGAGGCGGGCGAGGCCAGTGCGGGCTTCGACCAGGCCCTGCTGCAGCAGGCTTTCGCGCCGAAGAAGAGATGATGTCGATGATTTCCCCGCAGGAGCCCGCGAGCCGGCTCCTACACCGACAGGGTGCGTCCGCCGTCCACCCGGATGATCTGGCCGGTGACGAAGGGCGCGTCGCGCAGCAGCCAGAGCACGGTGCCCGCCACGTCGTTCGGCGTCCCCGCGCGCCTGAGCGGCGTGCGTGAGAGCATCGCCTGCTGGTCGTCGTACGGCTTGCCGTCGCTGGGCCACATGACCGCGCCGGGGGCCACGCCGTTGACCCGCACCGCCGGCGCGAGATCAAGCGCCAGCGAGCGCGTCATCGCGGCCAGCGCGGCCTTGGCCATGCAGTACAGCGGGTGGTCGGCGAGCGGGCGTTCGGCGTAGATGTCGACCAGGTTGACGATGCTGCCGCGCGCGTCGCGCAGCGCCGGCAGCGCGGCCTGGCTCAGGAAGAACGGCGCCTGCGCGTTGGAAGCGAACAGGGTATCCCACTGTGCTGGGGTGGCGCTGTCCACCGGCGTGGGGAAGAACGCCGAGGCGTTGTTGACCAGCGCGTCGAGACGGCCGTAGTGGGCCGTCACCTGCGCGACCCCTGCCGGCAGTGCGGCCAGGTCGGCGAGATCGGCCTGCACCAGCAGTACGCTGCCGGTTCGTGACGCCTGCAGTTCGTCGGCCAGTGCGCGCGCCTCGTCCGCCGAATGACGATAGTGCAGCGCCAGGTCGTAGCCGGCCGCATGCAGGGTGCGCGCGATCACCGCACCGACGCGGCGCGCGGCGCCGGTGATCAGCGCGACGGGGCGGTCATGGCGTGGCGTCATCATCGGCATCCGGCAGCAGGTCGGTGGCCAGCTTGCCGCAAAGCGGCGCGGGCGTCATCCGCAGTGCGGTTCGCGCGACGATGCGGCGGCATCGTCGCGCGGGTCTTCGTAGTCCCGTGCGTCCCCGTCGAGCTGCTCCATCACGATGTCGCTTTCGAACAGCGCGATCGCGGTGCCGGCCACTTGGCGCGTGTCGTAGTAGGCATAGGCACCCACGCCGATGGCGCCGATCGCCGGCAGCCAGCGCGAAGCGCCCTTGCCCAGCGTGCGCCGGCTCAGCTTGATGCCGATCTGCCGCGCCACGTGCTCGATCACGCCTTGCGACATGCGTCGGAACAGCAGCCGGTCGCCCATGCGCACCACCAGGTCGCGGAACGCCTGCGCCGCGGTGTGGCGGAACAGGCACCACAGCATCTGTTCGCGCCCGAGCGTGGCGTGGCGCCCGTAGGCGGCGGCGATATCGCTGACCATCTGCGCCTGGATCTTCCAGATCGCGACCAATTCCGGCAGCAGGGTAAGCCACCCCAGCGGTCCCGGCGGCAGGGCCAGCGAGCCGGCGGTGACGGCGGCGCGGCGGGCGGCGCGATCGGCCAGCCGTCGGGCCTCGGCGGCAGGCTGCGGGCTGTTGCCGACGGCGCTGTCGGGCACCTCGCTGACGAAATCCAGGATCGCGCCGGTGATCCGGCCGTGGACGGCCGGCGCAACGACGGCGGGTACGTGCTTGGCGGGTTGGGTCATGCGTGGCTCCGCTGGCGGACGCCGGACGCGCCCTGCGCATTCGCAGTGTAGGGGGCGTGCGTGAAGCGCAGGCCAACCTTGCGGAGGACAGCGTGACTTTCGGCTCATGTCGGTCGCCGTTATGTATGGGAATGTTATAACATCACAAAACACCCTGCCTCCGATCTTCGATGAAAGCTTCTCCAGTTACCCTGGCTCTCGCCGCCGCGCTGCTGGCGAGCGCTGCCCAAGCCACCACGCCCGTCCCGCTGAACAGCGGTGCACGGACCGCCGTAGACGCCACCGCGGCCGCCGAGGACAGCGGCGGCAGGCCCCCGTTGCCGGTGCGGGAACTGGGTGAAGTGTCGGTTTCTGCTGCCCTGGATCAGGCGCGCAACGCGCTGTCGCCGGACACCGGCAGCAGCCAGTACGTGATCGACCACAAGGCGATCGCGCAACTGCCGCTGGGCGCGTCCACGCCGATGAACCAGGTACTGCTGCAGGCACCGGGCGTGGTGCAGGATTCCTACGGCGGCGTGCACGTGCGCGGCGACCATGCGAACCTGCAATACCGCATCAACGGCGTGATCATTCCCGAGTCGATCGGCGGCTTCGGCCAGAGCCTCGACGCGCACATGATCGACACCGTGACGCTGCTCGACGGCGCGCTGCCGGCACAGTACGGCCTGCGTACCGCGGCGGTGGTCGACATCACCACCCGCGGCGGGCGCGATCTCGGCAACGGCGGCAGCATCGGCCTCACCGGCGGCAGCAACGCCATGCTGAACCCGAACGCGTCGCTATGGGGCAGCAAGGAGCGCTGGAGCTGGTTTTTCACCGGCAACTACCTCCAGAGCGATGCCGGCATCGAGAATCCCACGCCGAGCAAAAAGCCGATCCACGACCATACCAACCAGGTGAAAGGCTTCGGCGACATCAGCTACCTGATCGACGACGACACCCGCCTGAGCCTGCTGTTCGGCATCGCCAACAACCGCTACCAGATCCCGAACAACCCGGACCAGCAGCCACAGTTCGGCTACCTCGACATGGTGGATTTCAATTCCGCCGACCTCGACGGCCGCCAGCGCGAGACCACCCGCTTCGGCGTGCTCGCGCTGCAGGGGAAACTGGGCACGATCGACTACCAGCTGTCGCTGGGTCAGCGCTACAGCCGCCTCGCCTATGTGCCGGACCGGATCGGCGAGCTGATGTTCAACGGCGTCGCTTCCGCCATCACACGCAGCAACCGCGCCAGCACCATGCAAGCGGATTTCTCCATGCCGCTGGGCGGACGCCACACCCTGCGCTACGGCATCTGGGGCAGCTTCGAGCGCGCCGTCAGCGAGAACCATGCCTGGGTATTCCCGGCCAACGCCGATGGCGAACAGACCGGCACCACGCCGATCAACATCCTCGACGGCAGCCGTCTCGTCGCCAAGACCTGGTCGGCCTACGTGCAGGACGAATGGAGCCTCGCCGAGCACTGGACGTTGAACCTCGGCCTGCGCGGCGACCGCTACCGACTGGTGCGCAGCGAGAGCCAGCTGAGCCCGCGCCTGGGCCTGGTCTGGCAGGCCACCGACAGCACCACCGTGCACGCCGGCTACGCGCGCTACTTCACCCCGCCGGCGACCGAGATGATCGCGAGCAGCAACATCGCGAAGTTCGACGGCACCACCAACGCGGTGGCGGACAGCGGCAACAACACGCCGCTGGCCGAGCGTTCGGACTATGTCGACGTGGGCGTCCAGCAACGCCTCGGCGATGCCTGGACGCTGGGCGTGGATGCGTATTACCGCAAGGTGCGGCGCCTGCAGGACGAGGGCCAGTTCGGCTCTGCGCTGGTCTACTCCACCTTCAACTACGCCGAAGGACGGGTGAAGGGCGTGGAGTTCACCGCCAACTACGAGCGCGGGCCGCTGTCGGCGTACTTCAATGCGTCGCTGGGCAAGGCCATCGGCAAACGCATCATCAGCAGCCAGTACAACTTCGCACCGGATGACCTGGCCTGGGTCAACCAGCACTGGATTTTCCTCGACCACGACCAGAAACTCACCTCGTCCGGCGGCGTCAGCGTCGCGCTGGACGACGCCACCCGCATCGGCGCCAACTACCTCTACGGCAGCGGCCTGCGCAAGGACGGCGCGGTGCCGAACGGCGCCACGCTGCCGGCGTATTTCCAGCTCAACCTCAACATCGCGCGCGATTTCGCCTTCGAGGAGTTCGGCCAGCTGCACGCGCAGCTCGCGCTGATCAACGCGCTGGATCGTACCTACGAGCTGCGCGACGGCAGCGGCATCGGCGTCGGCGCCCCTCAGTTCGGCCCGCGGCGCGGGGTATACCTGAGCGTGCAGAAGGATTTCTGAGGGGCGGGGAATCGGGAATAGGGAATAGGGACAGCAAGAGCGGAACGCGGGCTGGCGGTTGCGGACCATCCGTTATGCTTGCCGCGTTTTCATCACCGGCGACACCGATGCCCTCCCGCCTCCCCGAACCGAGCGCCGACGAGCGCGCCCACTCCGACCGCCTGTTGCAGTTGCTGCGCGAGCAGATCGCCTCGCACGGGCCGATGCCGTTCTCGCAATACATGGAGCGCTGCCTGTACGCGCCGGGGCTGGGCTACTACAGCGCCGGCCGCACCAAGTTCGGCGCGGCCGGCGATTTCGTCACCGCGCCGGAACTGGGTGAGTTGTTCGCGCGTTGCGTGGTGAATGCGTTGCAGCCGGTGCTGGCGATGCTGGGCGGGGAGGCTGATTTCCTCGAACTCGGCGGCGGCAGCGGCGCGTTCGCCGAGGCGGCGTTGAAGACGCTGGCAGCCGGCGACACCTTGCCGCGGCGATACCTGATCCTGGAACCCAGTGCCGACCTGCGCGAGCGCCAGCGCGAACGCCTGCAGGCGAACCTGCCGGCAGAGCTCAACGCGCGCGTGGCATGGCTGGATCGCCCGCCCGAGCAGGACTGGCGCGGCGTGCTGTTCGCCAACGAGGTGATCGACGCGCTGCCGGCCACCCGCTTCGCGATGCGCGACGGCGAGGTGTACGAAGAGTACGTGGCGCTCGACGGCGAGGGACGGCTGATGCGTGTCGATCGTCCGGCCGATGCGCTGGTCGCCGGCGCGGTGCGGCACGTCGAACGCGACCTCGGCGCCGAGTTCGTCGACGGCTACCGTTCCGAACTGCTGCCGCAGTTGCCGTACTGGATCCAGGCCGTGGCCGGCTCGCTCGTCGCCGGGGTGATGCTGTTCGTCGATTACGGCTACGTGCGCCGCGAGTACTACCTGGCCGAGCGCGACGACGGCACCTTGATGGCGCACTACCGCCACCACGCGCACAACGATCCGCTGTACCTGCCCGGCCTGAACGACCTCACCGCGTCGGTGGATTTCACCGCGCTGGCCGAGGCCGGCAACAGCGCCGGTTTCGGCGTGGCCGCGTACATGCCGCAGGCGCAGTTCCTGATCGGCGCGGGCTTGCAGCAAGTGTTCGAGCAGCTGCAGCCGGCCGATGAACGCGGCCGCCTCCAGCTGGCGCAGCAGGTGAAGAAGCTGATGCTGCCCGAGCAGATGGGCGAGCGCTTCCAGGCGATGCTGCTGGCGCGCGGCATCGAGGCGCTGCCGCTGCCGGCGGAACTGCTGGCCGCCGACCAGGGCGGCCGGCTTTGAGCTAGCCCGCGACGGGTCCCGCGGTCGGCGGCGCAACGGCCGTCGACGTGGCCGGTGCCGGCGCCGACGCAGCAGGCGCAGGCACGGAGGCGGCCGGCGCCGGCAGCGGCTCCACCTTCGTCGAATCCTCCGGCCGCCGCCGCATCGCGCCGCTGGCGAACTGCTCGCTGGCCACCTGGTAGTACGCCACCGCGTCGTCGATCAGCGATTGCCGCAGCGGCTGCACCGGCGTGGCGTCGCCGGTGGCGTAGTCCGGCTTGAGCTGTTCCAGCCGGCGCCGCGGCTCGAGGATGGTGAGCACGTCATCGTGCAGATAGCCGAGCTTTTCGTAGGTGCCGGGGAAGGCGTGCTCGCGTTCCGGCGGCAGCGCGAACAGGTCGTGGCCGAAGAAGCGCGTGCGATAGCTGAAATTGAGCATGCCCAGCAGGGTCGGCGGGATGTCCAGCTGGCCCATCAGCCGCTGCACGCGTTCGGGCTTGAAGTGTGCCGGCGCGTAGATCCACAGCGGGATGTGGTAGCGGTTGATCGGCAGGCTGGTCTTGCCCGCGCTCGAGGCGCAGTGGTCGGCGGTGATCACGAACACGGTGTCGTCGAAATACGGCTTGGCGCGCGCACGTTTGATGAAGTCGCCGATCGCCCAGTCGGTGTAGGCCACCGCGCCGGCGCGTGACTGGTTGGGAAACTTCACCCGGTTGTCGGGGAAGGTGTACGGCCGGTGGTTGGAGGTGGTCATGATGTGCAGGAAGAACGGCTTGCCCTGCGCGTGGATCTGGTCCATCTGGCCCAGCGCCAGCGTGTACAGATCCTCGTCGGCCACGCCCCACACGTTCTGGCCGTGGATGGTGGCGTCCTTGGGGATGTCGCGCCGATCCACGTCGCGGTAGCCGTTGTGGCCGAAGAAATAGTTCATGTTGTCGAACTGGCCGTAACCGCCGTAGACGAAGTCCGACTGGTAGCCGCGATCGTTGAAGATGCTCGCCAGCGAGAACAGGTCCTCGTTGTCGTGCTCGCGGATCAGCGAATCGCCCGGTGTCGGCGGCACCGACAGCGCCAGCGCCTCCAGCCCGCGCACCGTGCGCGTGCCGTTGGCATAGAGGTTGTCGAAGAACACGCTGTGGTCGACCAGGGAATCCAGGTAGGGGGTGAGCTGCTGCCGGTTGCCGAACGTGCCCAGGTAGTCGCCGGACAGGCTCTCCACGCTGATCAGCACCACGTTGAGATGCTTCTCCGGGCCGACGTGGCGGATCGCGCGGGTGAGGTCGCGCGGGTCGTCGCTGATGAAGGTGGCGTCCGGCGTCTGCAGCAGTTCGCGCAATCGCGCGTAGGCCTGGTCGTCGGGCAGGGTGCGGTAGAACTTGGCGTAGTCCAGGTGCGAGGAGCGGAACGCGGCGAAGAACTGGTAGATGCCGTTGCCGGCCAGTTCGTCGACATAGGTGTTGCCGGTGCGGTCCTTCATGCTGCCGTTGACGGCGAACACCGAGACCACCGTGAGCACCAGCCAGAGCAGCACCAGCTTGCCGCGCTGCCACAGCCGGCTGCCATTGTCGCGCGCGCGCAGGCCGCGGCGGCCGACGAAGAAGATCACCAGCGCCAGCGCCACCAGCAGCGCCAGCCAGCGCCAGATCGGGTAGGACTCCTGAATGTTGCCGATCACCTCGGTGGTGTAGACCAGATAATCCACCGCGATGAAATTGAAGCGAACGCTGAACTCGTTCCAGAACACCAGTTCGGAAGCGGCGATGAACAGCAGCCCGTAGACCAGCAGCAGACCGAAGCCGTACACCACCCACTGGCCGGCACGCGAGGTGTAGGTGAACGCGGCCAGCGGCAGCACGAACAGGAACGGCAGGATCGCCGGCCAGGTCACCTTGAGCGTGGCGTGGTAGATCACGTGCAAGGCACCCACGCACAGCACGCAGGCGAGCGTCACGCCGAGCGCGTACAGCAGCCAGCGCAGCAGCGGCGGCGTGCGGCCGGAGCGGGTCGGCACCAGCCACAACAGCAGCACCATCGGCCACGCCACATAGACGAAGGTCACCAGGTCGTAGCCCAGCCCCACGCCGAACGCATAGAGCAGGTTCAGCGGCGTGTGCGGCACGTTGCTGCCGGACATCACCAGCAGCACCACGCGGGTGACGAAGGTGATCGCCAGGTAGGTGATGCCCAACCACCACAGCGGTCGGAAGCGCTGGCGCAGCGGCGAAGGCGCGGTGAACAGGTCGGACACGGATGACTCCAGCGGGTGGGCCGATCCCCCGATCGGCAATCCGCTCTTTATACCGCGGAACAGCTTTTCGGATGCTTTGCCTTCACCGCGGCGATCGCGTCGATGCGTGCCGACGCCATCGCCTTGCCGATCGCCGGGCCGGCCAGGCCGGCGGCGACGAAGCCGGCGGCGTCGATCGCCGCGGCGGCATCGCGGCAGGCGCGCAGGTGGTCGGCCTGCGGGTACGCATCGAGCGCATGTCCCGTGCGGCCGCGCTTGTCCGCCATGCAGGCCGTGAGGAACGTATCCAGCCGCGCCGGGCGCCGCAGCGCATCCAGCGACGTCAGCAGCTTCAGCACCGTGGCTGGCTTGAGCTCGAACGCGCGGTGCGCGTTCAGGTGCTCGCGGCAGACCAGCTCGGCCAGCGCGGCATGTTCGGTGGGTACCTTCAGTCGTGCGGCCAGCGCGCGCAGCGGTTTCACGCCGCGCTGCTCGTGGCCGACATGGCGTGGCAGTTCGTGCGCCGGGGTCAGCGCCTTGCCCAGGTCATGGGTCAGCGCGCAGAAGGCGACCAGGTCGTCGCCCGGCGCCAGCTGCGCCGCCTGGTCCAGCACCAGTTCCAGGTGAACGCCGCTGTCGATTTCCGGGTGGAACTCGGCGCGCTGCGGCACGCCGTACAGGGCGTCGACCTCGGGAAACAACACCGCCAGCGCGCCGCACTCGCGCAGCACGCGCAGGAATGCCGCCGGCTGCGCCTCGCCCAGCGCCTTGCGCGTCTCCGCCCAGACCCGTTCCGGCACCAGATGATCGACCTCGCCGTCGCGCACCATCTGCTGCATCAGCGTCATCGTCTCTGGTGCCACCGTGAAACCCAGCGGGGCGAAGCGCGCCGAAAAGCGCGCCATCCGCAACACGCGCACCGGATCTTCGGCGAAGGCCGGCGACACATGCCGCAGCACCCGCGCGGCGATGTCGCGCACGCCGCCGAACGGATCGGTCAGCACGCCGTGCGCATCCTCGGCAATCGCGTTGATGGTGAGGTCGCGCCGCGCCAGATCCTGCTCCAGCGTCACGCTCGCATCGGCCTGGAACACGAAGCCGTGATAACCGCGCCCGCTCTTGCGCTCGGTGCGCGCCAGCGCATATTCCTCGCCCGTCTCCGGGTGCAGGAACACCGGGAAATCCTTGCCCACCGGACGGTAGCCGCGCGCCAGCAGATCCTCGGGCAGCGCGCCGACCACCACGTAGTCGCGGTCGCCCGCCGAGCGTCCCAGCAATTTGTCGCGCACCGCGCCGCCGACCAGATAGGTTTGCATCCGGACATGATGCCATGCCCGTCGTGATGCCACGGCGGGCGACCTTGACGGGCCGCTGCTCCTCAGTACGCGAACTCGCGGAACACCGGGTCCACGCTGCCGCCCCAGGCGCCGTGGAACAGTTCGAGCTTGCGCTCGGCCGGGGTCTGGTTGGCCTGCACGATTTCGAGCAGGGGATCGAGGAAGACGCTCTCGTCGGCGCCGTGGCGGTTGAGGCGGGCGCGCCGCTTGAGGCCGTGGGCGGCGATCTGCAGGGCCTGTTCGGCGAGATCGCGCACGCTGCCGCCGCGGAACGGCAGTTTCAGCGCGTGCTTCGGTACGCCGTCGCGCAGGGCATGGCGTTCGGCGGTGCTGAAATCCTTCACCAGGTCCCAGGCCGCGTCCAGCGCCTGCTGGTCGTACAACAGCCCGACCCAGAACGCGGGCAGCGCGCACAACCGGTTCCACGGGCCGCCGTCGGCGCCGCGCATCTCCAGGTACTGCTTGAGGCGCACCTCGGGGAAGGCGGTGGTGAGATGGTCGGCGAAGTCCTTCATGGTGGCGCGCACGCCCGGTAGCGCCGGCAGTTCGCCGGCCATGAACTTCCGGAAATCCTGCCCGGCGAGGTCAAGGTACTGGCCGTTCTGCAGGCTGAAGTACATCGGCACGCCCAGGATGTAGTCGACGTAGCGCTCGTAACCGAAACCGTCGGCGAAGACGAAGTCGAGCATGCCGGTGCGATCGGCATCGGTATCGGTCCAGATGTGCGAGCGATACGACAGATAGCCGTTTGGACGTCCCTCGGTGAACGGCGAATCGGCGAACAGCGCGGTGGCGACCGGCTGCAACGCGAGGCTGGTGCGGAACTTCTTCACCATGTCCGCCTCGGACGAAAAATCCAGGTTCACCTGCACCGTGCAGGTGCGCGTCATCATGTCCAGGCCGAGCGAACCGACCTTGGGCATGTACTCGCGCATGATCTTGTAGCGGCCCTTGGGCATCCACGGCATCTCGTCACGGCGCCACTTCGGCTGGAAGCCCATGCCGAGGAAACCCAGCCCCATGCCCTCGGCGACGGAGCGCACGTCCTTCAGGTGCGAATTCACCTCGGCGCAGGTCTGGTGGATCGTCTCCAGCATCGCGCCGGACAATTCCAGTTGCCCAGCCGGCTCCAGCGTGATGGAGGCGCCGTTGCGCGACAGCGCCACCGGGTTCTCGCCTTCGCGCGCCACGTCCCAGCCGTAGCGGGTGGCCAGGGTCTCCAGCAGCACCTTGATGCCGCGATCGCCTTCGAAGGTGGGTGGGCGCAGGTCGTCGGTGCGAAAACCGAACTTCTCGTGCTCGGTGCCGATGCGCCAGGCCTCGCGTGGCTTTTCGCCAGCCGCCAGGTAATCGGCGAGCTGCTGGCGCCCCGCGATCGGGATGCTCTTGACGGCGCTGGGTATGGACACGGGGAAAGCCTCGCTGGAAGTGCGCACCACGTTGGGGCTGCGGCGCGGGCACAAAAGGGGGTGGCGGAAAATAATTGTACGCGAGGGTACAGATGAGCCGGGAATAGGGAGTAGGGAATAGGGAATCGGAAAAGCGTCGCCTGGGCGGCGCGTTTGTCCGGTGGAAGAACCCGGGGGTCGAAAAACAGCGGGGCCGGCATGAAGCCGGCCCCGCAGCGACGCTCTTGCGATTCCCGATTCCCTATTCCCGGCTCCTCACCGCTTCATGGAATTGAAGAACTCGTCGTTGGACTTGGTGTTCTTCATCTTGTCGAGCATGAACTCCATCGCGGCCAGCTCGTCC
>CALCWL010000177.1 GCA_937906285.1 uncultured Rhodanobacter sp.
CGTCCTCCACCCGCAGGTTGCGGCTGGAGGCCATCGCCAGGCCGAAATCCTCCGGTTCCACCTCGTACTCGCGCACCACGCCGTCGCGCAGCTCGCCGACCATGGTGGTCGCGCCCAGCGAAATCTCGTCCATGCCGTCGCGGCCCCACACCACCAGCGCGCGGCGCGCGCCCAGCGCCTGCAGCACGCGGATCTGGATGCCGACCAGGTCCGGATGAAACACGCCCATCAGGATGTTCGGCGCGCCGGCCGGATTGGTCAGCGGACCAAGGATGTTGAACAGCGTGCGCACGCCCATCTCGCGCCGCACCGGCGCCACCACCTTCATCGCCGGGTGGTGGTTGGGCGCAAACATGAAGCCGATGCCGGTTTCGGTCAGGCACGCGGCGACCTGCTCCGGTGCAAGGTCGATCGACGCGCCCAGCGCCTCCAGCACGTCGGCACTGCCCGATTTCGACGACACGCTGCGCCCGCCATGCTTGGCGATGCGCGCGCCGGCGGCCGCGGCCACGAACATCGACGCGGTGGAAATGTTGAAGCTGCACGCGCCGTCGCCGCCGGTGCCGACGATGTCGAGCAGGTGCGCATCGTCGCCTTCCACCGGCACCGGCGCGGCCAGCTCGCGCATCACCCGCGCCGCGCCGGTGATCTCCCCCACGGTCTCCTTCTTCACGCGCAGGCCGGTGATGATCGCCGCGGTCATCAGCGGGCTCACCTCGCCGCGCATGATCTGGCGCATCAACGAGATCATCTCGTCGTGGAAGATCTCGCGGTGCTCGATCGTGCGCTGCAGCGCCTCCTGCGGCGTGATGCCGACCATGCTCATGCCGCCAGCTTCCGCCGCGGCAGGCCGAGGAAGTTGGCCAGCAGGTCGTGGCCGTGCCGGGTGAGGATCGATTCGGGATGGAACTGCACGCCTTCCACCGGCAGGGTCTTGTGGCGCAGGCCCATGATCTCGTCGATCGTGCCGTCCGCGTTCTCCGTCCACGCGGTGACTTCCAGACAATCCGGCAACGATGCCTGCTCCACCACCAGCGAGTGGTAGCGCGTGGCCTCGAACGGATTCGGCAGGCCGGCAAACACGCCCTGCCCGCGATGGAGCACCGGCGAGGTCTTGCCGTGCATGATTCGCTTCGCGCGGATCACCTTGCCGCCGAACGCCTGACCGATCGCCTGGTGCCCCAGGCACACGCCGAACACCGGAATCTCGCCGGCCAGCTCGCGCAGCACGTCCAGCGACACCCCTGCATCGTCCGGCGTGCCCGGCCCCGGCGAGATCATGATGTGCGAAGGCTTCAGCGCACGGATGCCGGCGACATCCACCGCATCGTTGCGCACCACCCTCACCTCCTGCCCCAGCTCGCCCAGGTACTGCACGAGGTTGAAGGTGAAGCTGTCGTAGTTGTCGATCATCAGGAGCATGGTGTGCTCTGTCGCCGCGGACATACCCAGGGAACGCCCATGATAGCGGTACAACCGCTGCCGGTCAGCGCGGATGCGCGTCGGTCGGCGCCGGAGCGGGGTGCGAGAGCGGATAGCCGCGCCGCTGCAGCAGGCGCAGTACGTGGTCGACAGGCAGTGCTTGCACCTGGTGGCCTTGCCAGCCGCGCATGTCGCCGGCGTGGAACAGGGAGTTGATGATGGCTTCTTCGGTCGCCTCGATGGCGGCCATGAACAGCGGCGACATGGCGTCGTCGCGCAGCACGGCAACCTGACGCACGGGCTGCCCGGCGGCGTACGGCACGAGGTTCGCCACGTAGGTGGAGAAAGCGATCACGTAGTCGCCGCTGCCGTTGGAGGCGATGCCGCCGCTGCGGGCGAGGCCGAGGATCGCGCGTTTCGCCAGCCGTTTCAGGCTGCGCGCATCCAGCGGGGCATCGGTGGCCACCACGATCATGCACGAGCCGTCGGGCGACTCGTTCAATTCGCCGCTGAGGTAGTACTTGTGCAGCAGCTTGCCGACCGGGACGCCGGCCACGGTCAGGGCGCCGCCGAAGTTTGTCTGCACCAGCACGCCCACGGTATAGCCGCCCAGACGCCCGGACAGCTTGCGCGAGGAGGTGCCGATGCCGCCCTTGAAACCGAACGCGACGGTGCCGGTGCCGGCGCCAACGTTGCCCTGCGCGACCTTGCCGCTGGTCGCCGATGCGATTGCCTGCAGCACATCACCCTCGGCGACGTGACGGCCGCGGATGTCGTTGAGATAGCCGTCGTTGGTTTCCCCCACCACCGGATTGACCGACAGCACCGCGCGGTTCTCGGGATTGCCGAGCGCGTGGTCGATCAGCGCGGCGGCGGCCACCGGCACGCTCAGCGTGTTGGTCAGCACGATCGGCGTCTCGAGATTGCCGAGCTCCTCGATCTGGGTGCTGCCAGCGAGCTTGCCGAAGCCGTTGCCCACGTACACCGCAGCCGGCACCTTGAGTTGGAAGAGATTGCCCGCGTGCGGCAGGATCGCGGTAACGCCAGTGCGCACGTCGTCGCCGCGGATCAGCGTCTTTTGGCCCACTTCGACGCCGGGCACGTCGGTGATGGCGTTCCAGGCGCCGGGCCGCAGCACGCCGATCGCGACGCCGTAGTCACGCAGGTCGCGTTGCTGACCGAATGCCGGCAGACAGGCCAGCAAGCCCAGTGCCATCGCGAAGGAGCGGCGGCCCATCAGCCTGCCTCGCGCCGCGGCCGGCGCCAGAAGCGGTAGATCAGTGCACCGGCGAGCAAGGCCACGGTGGCGGCGACCAGGTTGGCGACGCCGGCGCTGGCCAGCAGGCCCAGCGACAGCAGCGTCGCGGCGAGCGGGATCAGCGGCCCGCCGGGAAGGCGCATGGCGCCCTCGCGCTGGCCGTGGCGCTTGCGCAGCACCAGCACCGCGACTGCCGTGGCGAGATAGCCGAACAGCCGCGCCACCACGGAGAGCAGGGCCAGCTGCACGAACGAGCCGGACAACGCCAGGATCACCGACAGCGCGCCCACCGTGACGATGGCCACTGCCGGCGTGCGGAAGCGTGGATGAATGCGCGTGAGTGCGGTCGGGCCGACGCCGTCGTCGGCCAGCGCCAGCAGGTAGCGCGGTCCGAACATGATCGTGTTGCTGTTGGTGCCGAGGATGGAGACGGCCGCACCCACGGTCAGCACCAGCGCCAGCCACATGCCGCCGAAGCGGGCCGAGGCATCGGCCAGCGGCGTGCTGGACTCTGCCAGGCCAGGCAGCGTGCCCAGCGCCACCCATTGCACCGCCACGTAGGTCGCGGTGACGATCGCGATCATGGTGAGCATGGCGAACGGCACGTCGCGCTGCGGGTTGCGGTATTCGGCGGCGGCGGCCGGCATGTTCTCGAAACCGGCATAGGCAAACAGCAGCAGCAGCGCGCCCTTGGCCAAGTCGTCCATCGGGATGGCGCCCACCGCCAGCGGCGAGGCCTGGCTGAGATCGACGAAGAACGCGCCGACCAGCACGAACATCGCCAACGGCACGAACTTGGCGATCGCCAGGGTCACCCCGGTGCGCGCCGCGGCACGCACGCCGATCACGTTGATGCCGGTCAGCGCCAAAAGCGAACCGACCACGATCAGCAGGCGCACGCTGCCGTCCCCCGCCGCCGGCCAGAAATGCGTGACCGCGTCGGCCAGCCCGTTGCTGAGCGCGGCGGCGCTGGCGATGCGCGTGAGCAGCAGCATCCAGCCCACCTCGAAACCGGCAAGGCGCCCGAACGCCTCGCGCGCGTACAGATAGCTGCCGCCGGCCTGGTCGAAATAGCTGGCGGCCTGCGCATAGCACAGCACCAGCAGGCTTACCGCGATGCCGGCCAGCAGCACGGCCCACAGGCTGGCGGGCCCCAGCAGTGCGGCGGCGGCCGCCGGCAGCAGGTAGATGCCGCTGCCGATCACGTCGTTGACCGACAGCCCGACCAGTTGCCAGCGCCCCACCGCGCGCAGCATGTGCGGCTGGATGGTGGCGGCCGTTTCCACGGTCGCCGGCCGGGCGGGGGTGATTGAGATCGGCGACTGGTTCAAGAGCGATTCCGGAGGTGGACGGGATCAGGCATCGCGGCGGTGTGCGCGATTCCGCGGCCACGGCCGTCGCCATGCGACGTGGTCGACGCCGGGCGGCAAGCTGCCGCCCGGCGCACGGTCATCACCAGCGATACGCGACCTTGCCGTACACATAGGCACCCTGGGAGCCGAACGGCGAGCTGCTCGGGTACGGGAAGATCCCGTGGAAGTTGCTGCCGTCCGGCGCCTTCTGCGGATAGGTGTCGAACACGTTGTCCGAGCCCAGGGTGAAGGTCCAGCGATCATGGTAGTAGTTGGCGGCCAGGTTGAAGATCCACCGGGACGGGTAGACATCGTCGTAGATGTAGCTGGTCGAACTGTACTCGGTGACCCCGCCGTAACGTACCGCGGTGCCGACGAAGCCCCAGTGGCCGGTCTTCCAGGTGTTGGTCCAGATGAACTTGGAGCGCGGCATCTGGTCGGCGAGCAGGCCCTTGGCCTGGCTGCGCGTGATGCGCTGGAAGCCGACGTCGCCCAGCGCATCGAGCACCGCGGGATTGGGCAGCACCTTGGTCACTTTGTTCTTGTGGTACGACCAGTTGACCGTGGTCTGGAACGAGCCGCCGTCGGCGAGTTCCTTGATGTAGTTGGTGACCACGCCGATGCCCTTGATGCGCATCTCGGCGGCGTTGGTGAAGTAGGCCAGCGCCACGTACTCGGAATTGACCACGCCGTTGGCGGCCAGGTAGTCCTTGACCGACTGGGTCACCAGCGACATCGAGCTCGACATCAGGATGCGGTTCTTCAGCCGGATGTCGTACAGGTCCACCGTGGTGGTGAAGGCGCGCGTGGGCGCCCATACCGCGCCGACGGTGATGCTGCGGGTGGTCTCCGGCTTCAGCGGCTCGCTGCCCAGCAGCTGCGCGGTCTTGTTGTCCGGCGGCACCAGGCCGCGCAGGTAGATGCCCTCGGGCAGACCCAGCGAGTTGCCGGCGGGGTAGGACACCGAGGTGGTCACCGAGGCGTGCTGCTGGCCCAGGCCCGGCGCGCGGAAGCCGGTGGAATAGGTGCCGCGCAGGGCGAAGCCGTGGTCGAAGTCGTAGCGACCCGACAACGCATAGGACAGGTTGGTACCGAAGTCGGAGTAGTCCTCGTGGCGCGCCGCGATCGAAGTGCTCAACCGGTCGGTGATGTTGCCTTCCAGTTGCGCGTACTCGGCCACCGAATGCCGCGTGCTGTTGCTGGCGTCCTCCGGGCCCCAGCCGGCAAAGCCCTGCGCGCCGCCGGTGACGCCCGAGGTGCCCACGTAGTACGAGGCGAGGTCGCCGGCCACGATCTTGTAGCCCTGATGCAGGTACTGCGCGCCGAAGCCCAGGTGCCAGTAATCGTTGAGCGACTTGCCCATCGAGAAATCGAGGGTGGCCTGCGAGGCGGTCAGCGTGCCGTCATGGATGTCGGTCGGGGTGTAGCCGAAGTCGTTCCAGAAGGCGAAGTTGACCGTGTTGAAGGTGCCGTAGGACACGCGGTTGGCGCCCCAGGTGGCCGCGGTGTCCCAGTCCCAGCCCGATTCGGTCTGCCCGCGCACGCCCGTCACGAAGGACTTGTCGCGCGACACGCCATGCTCGACCGGGTTGAAGCCGTCGCCGTCCGGGAACAGGTACTGCATCAGGTCGTTCTTCGGCTCCGGCGCATTGGTGCCGTAGCGGTAGAACGCCATCGGCTCGGCCATCAGCCGGCCGTAGTGGCCGTAGCCGTACAGGCTCACCTTCGGCGTGAAGTCGTATTGCCAGTTGAGGAAGGTGTTGTAGTTGTTGGAATTGGGGATGCCGACCTGGAACTTGCGGCCCAGCTCGGTGAAGCCGGGGCGGTTGTCCAGCCCGGCGCGGTTGGTCGGGTCCTGCTTGCCGACCTGCGCGGAAAGGCGCATCCAGCCCTTGTCGCCCAGCGCGAAGCCGAGGTTGCTCTGCAGCCGGGAACTGGCGCCGTCGCCGGCCGAGTACTTGCCGTAGTCACCCTGCACCTCGCCGCCCTCGGCGCCCTTCTTCAGGATGATGTTGATCACGCCGGCCAGCGCGTCGGAGCCGTACTGCGCCGAGGCGCCATCGCGCAGCACCTCGATGTGGTCGATGGCGCCGACCGGGATGGTGTTGATGTTGACGCCCTGCGAGCCCTGGCCGACCTGGCCCAGGGTCAGCATCAGCGCGCTGGAGTGCCAGCGCTTGCCGTCGACCAGGATCAGCACCTGGTCGCTGTTGAGGCCGCGCATCTGGAACGGCCGCACGAAGGCGAAGGTGTCGGACATCGAGGCCAGCGGGAAATTCAACGAGGGCACGGCGAGGTCCAGCGCGTTGCCCAGGCTCACCGCACCGGAGTCGTTGAGCACCTGCGCGGGGATCACGTCCACCGGCACCAGCGAACTGGATTGCGTGCGATCGCTGGTGCGCGTGCCGGTCACGATCACCTGCGACAGGTTGACGGCATCCTTCTTCTGCTTCTGCTGGCTGGTCGGCGCCGCGTCCGCCGGCGCGGCGGGCGCGGCCTCCTGCGCGGCGGCGGTGCCGGCCAGCACCAGCGCTACCGACACGGACAACAGCCTGGGAATGATTCGGCCGAGACGCTCGTTCATCAGAGACCCCCAACGTTAGGATGGCACCGGAACGCCCCTGCCCCGGCGACTGCGTGGTCCACTTCGGTCAAGCGATGCATCCGGGCGTTTCCGCACCGGCAAGGCGTTGGCGATGTCCCCGAGAACAAGCGTATCCAGGCCGGGCCTGAAGGCACGCTCCGCAACGTCGGATCGAGCATAGTCACAAGCCGGCGCCAGCCACCAATGAAAAGACCGGCACCTGGCATAACCGAAGGTTGTGGCTGCGCGCCCGGTCAGCCCGGCTCGAGCACCTGCCGGGCCAGCTTGCGCACCAGCTCGATGAAGTGTTTCTGCACGGGATTCAACTGGCTGTCCAGGCGGTAGACCGCATACAACACCACGTCCAGCTCCAGCGCCAGCGGCCGCGTCTGCACCACGCCGCCGTCGCCCTGCGAGGCGGTGAAGGGGTCGACCAGCGCCAGCCCGGCACCTTGCGCCACCAGCGCGCAAGCGAGTTGATAGGTCTGCACCCACACCGAGATCTGCGGCGGCGGATCGACGTGCATCAGGTGGCTTTGCAGCAGGCTGCCGAGCGCGTCCTGCACGGCGATGCCGATCATCGGCTCGCCGGCCAGCGCCGCCACCGGCAGCGGCTGCGCCAGCTCCGCGTGCGACCAGCGACCGGGCGGCGCGATCACCATCACGCGGCCCTGGCACAGCGGCTCCTGGCGCAACTCGGGGTGGCTGGCGTCCTGCAGGGTGAGGCCGATGTCGGTTTCGCGCAAGGTCAGCGACTCGCACATCTCGGCCGAGTGCCGCGTGGACAGCTCCGCGGTCGCGGCGGGCCAGGCCTTGCGCAGCAAGGTGGTCGCGTCCGGCACCAGCGACTGCGCCAGGGTGGGCGTGCAGGTCACCCGCAGCGGTTCGCTCTCGGGCCGCGCGAAATTCGCGGTGAGCCGCTGCAGGTCGTGCAGGTCGCGGATGATCTTTTCCACGCGCGGACGCAGCAGCAGCGCCTGCTCGGTGGGATGCAGCCGCCCGCGCACGCGATGGAACAGGGTGAAGCCGAGCTGGTGCTCCGCCTGCTGCAGCGCCTTGCTGGCCGCCGGCTGCGAAATGTTCAACAGATTCGCCGCGCCGGTGAGGCTGTTGGTGGTCATCACGGCATGGAACAGTTCGATGTAGCGAAGACGCATGTCGAGAGTTCACCCTGTGGCCGCGGCGGCGCTGCCTTCGAAGTGCAGCACAGCCGGTGCCGCCGGGCAACTCCCGCCGACCGGTTTCCACAACCCGCAGTTATGCCAGGTGTCGGTCTTTTCATTGGTGCCGCGCGGTGGCCGATCACTATGCTCGACGCCGTGTCGTGACGGGCTACCGGATGCCCGCGGGAGTACGCGCACCATGTCCGATCCAAGCAACGCCGCCGAGCCCGGTCACTGGGGCCCGCCCTACCTGCTGTACCTCGGCAGCGCCGACGACGACCTGGCGATCAAGACCGCCCGGGGCCTGGCCTACTGGCGCCCGGACTGGTGCGTGGGCCAGCTGCGGCGCGGCGACTGCAAGCCGACGCTGGGCCTGCCGGAGATGAGTGTCGGCGAAGCGCGCAAGGCCGGCGCCAACACCATGGTGATCGGCGCGGCCAATGCCGGCGGCGTGATGTCGTCGCACATCGTGGCCGATGCCATCGCCGCGCTGGAAGCCGGCCTGCACGTGGCCGCGGGACTGCACCAGAAGCTGCGCGACAACCCGGACATCGTCGCCGCGGCGCGACGCCACGGCCGCGAACTGTTCGATGCGCGCGACCCGATGCCGGGCCTGCCGGTCGGCAACGGCCGCCCGCGCGCCGGCCGGCGCCTGCTCACCGTGGGCACGGATTGCTCGGTCGGCAAGATGTACACCACGCTGGCGATCGAGCGCTCCATGCGCCGACGCGGACTCGCCGCCGATTTCCGCGCGACCGGACAGACCGGCATCCTGGTGGCCGGCTCCGGCATCCCGATCGACGCGGTGGTCGCCGACTTCATCTCCGGCGCCGCCGAGAAGATTTCGCCGGCCCGCCTCGACGGCGGCTGGGACCTGATCGAAGGCCAGGGCTCGCTGTTCCATCCCTCCTATGCCGGCGTGTCGCTGGGCCTGCTGCACGGATCGCAAGCCGACGCGCTGGTGCTGTGCCACGAGCCCACCCGGCAGCACATGCGCGGCCTGCCCGATTACCCGCTGCCGGAACTCAAGCGTTGCCTGCAGGCCAACCTGGTTGCCGCGCAGCTGACCAACCCGGCGGTGAAGGCGGTGGGCGTGGCGCTGAACACCTCCCACCTCTCCGCCGCCGACGCCGCGAGCGCCTGCCGCCGGATCAGCGGCTTGCTCGAACTGCCTTGCCAGGACCCGGTGACCATGGGCGTCGAAGCGATCGTGGACAACCTGCTCGCATGTTGCGCGAACTGAACATCCAGGAGCGCCGCTTCCCGCTCTCCGCGCCGTTCCGCATCTCGCGCGGGGTCAAGCACAACGCCGACGTGGTCACTGTCGCCATGCGCCAGGGCGACAAGTGCGGACGCGGCGAAGCGGTGCCCTACGCGCGCTACGGCGAATCCGTCGCGTCGGTGATCGAGCAGATGGAGCAACTGCGCCCGCAACTCGTCGCCGGCATGGGCCGCGACGAGCTGCAGGCGCAACTGCCAGCCGGCGCCGCGCGCAACGCGCTGGACGCCGCGCTGTGGGACCTCGAATCGCAACTGAGCGGCGTGCCGGTCTGGCTGCGCCTGGCGCGTCCGCAACGCGCCGCGCTGGTGACCGCGCTGACCGTCGGCATCGACACGCCCGAACGCATGGGCGCGGCCGCCGCGCGCATCGCCGGCGCCGGGCTGATCAAGATCAAAGTCGATGCCGACGATCCCGCCGCACGCATCGACGCCGTGCGCCGTGCCGCACCGCATGACCGGCTCATCGTCGACCCCAACGAGAGCTGGAGCATCGAGCTGCTGCGCGACATGCAGCAGCCGCTGGCACGCGCCGGCGTCGACCTGCTGGAACAGCCGCTGCCGGCCGACGCCGACGATGCGCTGCTGGATTTCTCCGGCAGCATCCCGATCTGCGCGGACGAAGCCTGCCACGAGACGCGCGACCTGCCGCGCATGCGCGGGCGCTACCAGGCGATCAACATCAAGCTCGACAAGACCGGCGGCCTGACCGAGGCGTGGCACCTGTTGCGCGCCGCGCGCCGCGAGGGTTTCAAGGTGATGGTCGGCTGCATGGTGTGCTCGTCGCTGGGCATCGCCCCGGCGCTGGAGCTGGCGCGCGAGGCGGCCTTCGTCGATCTGGACGGTCCGTTCTGGCTGCAGCACGACCATCCCGATGGCGTGCAGTTGCAGGGCGGCTCGCTGCTGCCGCCGCTGTCCGGTTTCTGGGGTGGCTGAAGGCCGCCGCCGTCGCGCCGACGCACCGCCCTTCCTGCCGGTGGCCCGCCGCTGGTGGCCGACGCGCGCCGGCGACTATGCTCGATCCGATAACCGTGGAGGATGAAACCATGTCCGATCGCAACATCCCGCGCTGGCGGCAAGCCGCGCTGGCTCTGGCACTGACCTTCGCCGCGTCCGGCGCGCCGGCCTGGGCGCAGGACGTCAATCCCGACTCGACCGGTCGCGAGCCGGTCATCACCCGCGTCGCGCTGGAGAAGGCCAGGCCCGTGACGGCCAAGCACGCCATGGTGGTCAGCGCGCAGCACCTGGCCACGATGGTGGGCGTGGACATCCTCAAGCGCGGCGGCAACGCGGTGGACGCCGCCGTGGCGGTGGGTTTTGCCGAGGCCGTGGTGCATCCGTGCTGCGGCAACATCGGCGGCGGCGGGTTCATGACCATCCACCTCAAGGATGGCCGCAACCTGTTCCTCAACTTCCGCGAAAAGGCGCCGCTGAAGGCCACGCCGAACATGTTCCAGGATGCCGACGGCAACGTGGTCGAGGGGCGCAGCACCGACAGCTATCTCGGCGTGGGCGTGCCGGGCACGGTGATGGGCTTCGACACCGCGCTGAAGGCCTACGGCACGATGTCGCTGAAGCAGGTCATCGCGCCGGCGATCAAGCTGGCGCGCGAGGGTTACATCCTCAAGCAGGGCGATGTCGACAGCCTCGAATCGCGTACCGAGGACTTCGCCAGACACGCCAACGTGGCGGCGATCTTCCTCAACCACGGCAAGCCGTACAAGGTCGGCGAACGGCTGGTGCAGAAGGACCTGGCCAACACCCTGGAGCTGATCGCCGACAAGGGCATCGACGCGTTCTACAAGGGCCCCATCGCCGAGGCCGTGGTCAAGGCCAGCGACGCCAACGGCGGCATCCTGTCGATGCGCGACTTTGCCGGTTACACCGCGCAGTGGGAGCAGCCGATCCGGTGCAAGTACCGCGGCTACACCGTGGTCTCGGCGCCCCCGCCCAGCTCCGGCGGCACCACGCTGTGCCTGATCCTGCAGATCATCGAACCCTACCCGCTCGCGAAGTGGGGTTACGGCTCGGTGGAGAGCGTGCACTACATCGTGGAGGCCGAACGCCGCGCCTTCGCCGACCGCAACACCTACCTGGGCGATCCCGCCTTCGTGCACAACCCGATCGACGAGCTGCTCTCGGCCGACCACGCAGCCAAGCTGCGCGCCACCATCCGGCCTGACCGCGCCACGCCCTCGTCCGAGGTCAAGGGCAGCCTCGGCGCGCCCGAGGGCAACCACACCACGCACTACTCGGTGGTGGACAAGGACGGCAACGCCGTCGCCGTCACCTACACCGTCAACTTCCTGTTCGGCAACAAGCAGATCGCCGGCAACACCGGCTTCTTCCTCAACGACGAGATGGACGACTTCACCTCCAAGCCCGGCGTGGCCAACGGTGCCGGCCTGGTCCAGGGCGTGATCAACCAGGTCGAACCGGGCAAGCGGCCGCTGAGCTCGATGACGCCGACGATCGTGCTGCGCGACGGCAAGCCGTTCATGCTCACCGGCAGCCCCGGCAGCGCCACCATCATCTCCTCCACGCTGGCCAGCATCATCAACGTGGTCGACTTCGGCATGAACATGCAGCAGGCCGTCAACGCGCCGCGCCTGCACCAGCAGTGGTATCCGGATGTCGTCTATGCCGGTCAGGGTCTGCTCACGCCCGAGTCGCAGAAGACCCTGGAAGCGATGGGCTACACCTTCCAGCAGTTCAGCGGCGGCGCGGTCGAGGCGATCCTGATCAACCCGAAAACCGGTCTGCTGGAAGGCGCCAACGACCCGCGTCGCCCCGCGGGACTCGCTGCCGGGTACTGAAATCCGCGAGGCCGCCCCGGTGAGCGGCCTGCGCTAGATTAGGCAGCCGGACCACGAAGGCAGGAATGAACACGTGGCGCGACTGCCCGAACCGGCCGCGACGAGGCCGCCGCGATGGATGCGCTGATCACCGCCGCCGCACAGGCGCTGGCGGCGGGCGATCCGCTCGGTGCGATGACGCGGGTCGCCCTGCGCGAGGATGCGCCGGCGCTGGCGCTGCGCGGACTGGCCATGGCCCAGCTCGGCGATTTCCCGCGCGCAACGCTGCTGCTGCGGCGCGCGGCGCGCGCGTTCGGTCCGCGCGAGGCGACGGCGCGCGCCCGCTGCGTGGTGGCCGAGGCCGAGATCGCGCTGGCCTCGCGCGAGCTGGAGGGATCGACCCGGAAGCTCGACGCCGCGCGCGCCACGCTCGACGCGCACGGCGACCACGCCAACGCGGCGCACGCGCGCTACCTCGGCATCCGCCGCCTGCTCCTGCTCGGGCGCCTCGACGAAACCGAACGGGCGCTGGCCACGGCAGCCGGTGCGTCGCTTCCGCCGGCTCTGCTGGCGGTGCACGAACTGGTCGTGGCAGGCGTGGCGATGCGTCGCCTGCGTGCGACGGCGGCACGTGATGCGCTCGCTCGCGCCGCCCGCGCCGCGCAACGCGCCGGCATCCCCGCGCTGATGGCGGAGGTGGACGCCGCCACGCACACCCTGCACGCACCCGCCGCGCGTTGGCTGGCCGCCGGGGAGGAACGCCTGCTGCCGCTGCGCGACGTCGAAGCCCTGCTGGCCTCGGACACCTTCGTCGTCGATGCCTGCCGCCATGCCGTGCGGCAGCGTGGCAAGACGGTCCCGCTGGCCAGTCGTCCGGTGTTGTTCGCGCTGATGCGGCAACTGGCCGAGGCGTGGCCGCATGGCGTGCCGCGCGATGCGCTGGTCGCCCGCGCGTTCCGCGCCAGGCACGCCGACGAGTCGTATCGCGCACGGTTGCGGGTGGAACTCGGGCGCCTGCGCCGCGCACTCGGTGAACTGGCCGAGGTACGCGCCACCGGGCGCGGCTTCGTCCTGCTGCCGCGCCGCGCTGACCGGGTCGGCGTGCTGGCGTGGCCGGTCGAGTCCGCGCACGCGGCGGTGCTGGCCCTGCTCGGCGACGGCGAATCGTGGTCCAGTTCGGCACTGGCGCTCGCGCTGGGACGCAGCCAGCGCAGCGTGCAGCGGGCACTCGAAACGCTGGCGGCGGCCGGCAGCGTGCAGTGTTCCGGGCAGGGTCGCGCACGCCGCTGGATGACGCCGCTGGCGCCGGGATTCGCGACGACCTTGTTACTCCCGGCCCCGCTGTCGTTTGACTAGCATGGCCCGCGTCTTCCCAACCCGAGGAGTGCGGACATGAAACGAGCAAACGCCGAGATCACCGCCGAATACGGCCCCTACCCCGGCGTCGACGGCGTGCATGGCGTCACCTGCGATGGCGAACACGTGTGGTTCGCCTCCGGCACGCAACTGAATGCCTGCGACCCGGCCGGCGGCAACGTGCTGCGCAGCATCGACATCGCCGCGCATGCCGGCACCGCGTTCGACGGTCGCCACCTGTTCCAGATCGCCGAGGACCGCATCCACAAGATCGATCCGCAAACGGGCCAGGTGCTGGCCACCATTCCCGCGCCGGGCGACAGCAGCTCGGGCCTGGCGTGGGCCGAGGGCACGCTGTGGGTGGGCCAGTATCGCGGGCGCAAGATCCA
>CALCWL010000178.1 GCA_937906285.1 uncultured Rhodanobacter sp.
GGCCCGATACAGCAGACCTTGGCGGCGGTAGCGCGCAGCCACCGCGCGTGGCCCGCGCAAGCCCAGCCGCGCGATCTCGGCAAGCAGCCGGAACTCCCTGAAAGGCCGGCTGCGCCGCGCCCCCAGCCACCGATAGCGATCGCCCAGCAGCGCCCGTACCAGTCCGCCACGACGATAGTGGCGCAGCACGCACTCGCCGAGCGGGCTCGCGATGATCGCCACGCCGCCGCGGCCGCCGGCCTGCATGCGCAAGGCGCCGCGTTCGCGCCAGTAATCCGGCGCAAACCAGTCGTCGTCGACTTGTGACGATACGGCGGCGTCACACAGAATCGCGCCGTGGGCGTCTTGCTGGATGCGTTCGGGCATCATGATGCCTTGTGACCGGACACCGATTCTAACCCACAGGCCCGCCCTGCCTTCCGCTGGCGCGGGCCAACGACCATCGCGATGAATGCACCTTCCTCGATCTGCCTGCTGCGCACCTCCGCCATCGGCGACGTCACCCACGTCGTGCCACTGGTGCGCACGCTGCAACAGGCGTGGCCGCAGACCGCGCTGACGTGGATCGTCGGCAAGCTCGAACGCAAACTGGTGGGCGACCTGCCCGGCGTGGAGTTCGTCACCTTCGACAAGGCCGCCGGCTGGACCGGCCTGAGTGCAGTGCGTGCCGCCCTGCAGGGACGTCGCTTCGACGCGCTGCTGCAGATGCAGGTGGCGATGCGCTCGAACCTGCTGAGCCTGGCCGTCAAGGCGGATCGGCGCATCGGTTACGACCGCGCCCGTGCGAAAGACCTGCACGGCCTGGTCATCAACGAGCGCATCCCTGCGCGCGGCGGCGAACACGTGCTCGACGCGATCGGCAGCTTCTGCGAACCGCTGGGCCTGCAACAGACGCAGGTGCGCTGGGACATCCCGATCCCCGGCGATGCGCACGCCTGGGCCGCCACGCAACTGCCCGGCGACACACCCACCTTGCTGGTCAGCCCCGCCTCCAGCCATGCCTTGCGCAACTGGCGGCCCGAGCGCTACGCGGCGGTGATGGACCATGTCGCCTCCCGCGGCTGGCGGGTGGCCCTGATTGGCGGACCATCCGCATCGGAGCGCGCCATGGCCGACGCGGTGCTGGCCGCCTGCCGGCGCGCGCCGCTCGATCTCACCGGCAAGGACACCCTGAAGAAACTGCTGGCCCTGCTCGCCCGCGCGCAGCTACTGCTGGGCCCGGATTCCGG
>CALCWL010000179.1 GCA_937906285.1 uncultured Rhodanobacter sp.
GCGCTGTGGCCGGCGAGCACGAAGTGCAGGGTGGCTTCGGGCCAGGCCTGGGCGAGGTCCCAGGCGCTGACGGCAGGGCAGATGATGTCGTAGCGGCCGTGCACGATGGTGGCGGGCAGGTGGCGGATGCGGTCGACGCCGCGCAGCAACTGGTCCGGTTCGAGGAACAGCGCGTGGCGGAAGTAGTGGGCTTCCATCAGCGCCAGGCTGAGCGCGTGATGCGGGTCTTCGAAGATGCCGCCGGCGTCGGGATCGTGCACCAGGGTGGTGCTGCCGCCTTCCCACGCACTCCACGCCTGCGCCGCGGCCAGGCGGGTGGCCTCGTCGGTGCTGTTGAGGCGCTGCCAGTAGGCGTCCAGCATCTCGCCGCGCTCGTCGCTCGGAATGAAATCGCGGAAGCGCGCCCAGCGTTCGGGGAAGATCTGCCGTGCGCCGCCATCGACCTCGTTGAACCAGCGCAGCTCCTGCGGCCGGCCCAGGAAGATGCCGCGCAACACGATGCCCAGGCAATGCTGCGGGTACGCCTGGCTGTATGCCAGCGCCAGCGTCGAACCCCAGGAGCCGCCGAACACCACCCAGTGCTCGATGCCCAGATGGGTGCGGATGCGTTCGATGTCCGCCACGAGGTGGGCGGTGGTGTTGTCGGTGAGCTCGGCGAACGGGGTGGATTGCCCGCAACCGCGCTGGTCGAACAGCACGATGCGGTAGCGCGCGGGATCGAAGAAGCGGCGGTGATAGGTCGACAGGCCGGCGCCCGGTCCGCCGTGCAGGAAGATCACCGGCAGGCCCAGCGGGTTGCCGCATTCCTCCACGTGCAGCGTATGCAGCGCATCCACGGGGAGGCGATGGGTCTGGTACGGCTCGATCTCCGGGTACAGCTCGCGCATGATCAGTGTTTCCTGCGGGGTCAGGCGCTGGCGAACTGCAGCGCGGCGGTGAGGTCGCCCGGCGGCGGGCCGCCGGCGGCGATCATCGAGGCATCGCGCAGCTTCAGCCCGGGCAGCGGCTTGAGGTCGAAGCGACGATTGAGGAAGCGCAGGATCGAGCCGGTGTCATAGATCGTGTGGTCGACGAAGCCCTGCTTCGCGTGCGGCGAGATCACCAGCGCCGGCACGCGCGTGCCCGGCCCCCAGCGATCGCCCTTGGGCGGTGCCACGTGGTCCCACCAGCCGCCGTTCTCGTCCACCGTGAGCACCACCAGCATGTTCGGCCACTGCGGACTCTTCTGCAGCGCCTCGACCACCTGCGCCAGATGTTCGTCGCCCGCCTCGAGGCTGGCGTAGCCGGCGTGCATGTTGAGATTGCCCTGCGGCTTGTAGAAGGTCACCGGCGGCAACTGGCCGGCCTCGATCGCCGCGATGAAGTGGTTGCTGTCGGCGCGGCTGCCGGTGCCGGCGTCGCGCAGGTGCCGCGCGCGCGCGGCCGATCCCGGGGCGAACTGGCGGAAGTAGTTGAGCGGCTGGTGGTGCGGCTGGAAATCCGGCACCTGCGGGAACTCGCTGTGGTCGCCTTCGCCCTTGCCGTCGAGTGCCAGCTGCCAGGCGCCGGCATACCAGGCCCAGTCGA
>CALCWL010000180.1 GCA_937906285.1 uncultured Rhodanobacter sp.
ATGGCCCATGTGCAGCGTGCCGGTGACGTTCGGCGGCGGCAGCAGGATGCAGTACGGCTCGCCCTGGCCGCTCGGCTTGAACGCACCGCTGGCTTCCCAGCGCGCATACCACGTCGACTCGATCCGGGCGGGTTCGAAACTCTTTTCCATCGGGAAACGCTCGCTGGCGCGCAGGCGCGCGCGTGGGTGTCGGCTAAAGACGCAATTGTACGGTGCAGGCCGGGCCGGGCCAAAGAAGGGGTGCGCGGTGGCTTCGCGCAGAAGTCGGCGGGCAAGACCCGCCGCCCGGCACCGGGTGGCCTCAGCCGCCCACGGCCAGTGCGGCCCCCAGATCCAGCAGCGGCGCGGCGATCAGCATGCGGGCGAGGAACAGCACGATGATCACCGCCATCGGCGCGAAATCGATCTGGCCGAACACCAGCTTGCCGTCGAGCGGGCGCAGCAGCGGGGCGACGATCTTCTCCACCAGGCGCAGCATCGGCTGGCGGCGATCGACGGAAAACATGCTCAGCAGCGACCAGCCGAAGATCAGCACGATGTAGAACAGCAGCACGAAGTCGAACAGTTCGGCCAGCGACAGCACCAGCAGGCCGGCAAGGTTGGGCATCACCCCGACCAGGGCGAACAGCAGCAGGCGCTTGAGCAGCATCGCCAGCCACGCCAGCAGCAGGCCGGCAAGGTTGATGCGGCGCCAGTTCGGCAGCACGCGGCGGATCGGCGCCAGCATCGGGTTGGTGGTGCGGTAGATGAACTGGCTGAGCGGGTTGTTGAAATCGGCACGGCAGGCTTCGGCCGTCACCCGCAGCAGGAACAGGATCACCACGGCGTCGAAGGCCAGACCGATCAGCATCGAGAGTGCATTGAACAGATAGCTCACGGCTGCGCGTCCAGTTCGGCGGCGAGCTCGGCGCCGCGGCGGGTGGCGGCGGCCACGGCCCTGGCCACGATCCGCGGCAGCCCGTCGGCGCCGAAGCTTTCCAGCGCGGCCTGGGTGGTGCCGTGCGGCGAGGTCACCCGCTGGCGCAGCACGGCGGGGTCGTCGCCGCTTTCGATCAGCATGCGGCCGGCACCGAAGCAGGTTTGCGCGGCCAGTGCGCGCGCGGTGTCGCGCGGCAGGCCCTGGCTCACGGCGGCTTCCTCCAGCGCTTCCACCAGGGCGAAGAAATAGGCCGGCGCCGAACCGGAGATCGCGGTGACGGTATCCATCAGGGCTTCGTCATCGATCCAGCGGGTGAGTCCGGCAGCGTCGAGGATGTGCTGCGCCTGCGCCTTCTGGGCCGGGCTGACGCGAGCGTTGGCGCACAGCCCGGTCGCGCCTGCACCGATCAGCGCGGGCGTGTTCGGCATGCAGCGCACGATCGGCAGGCCGGCGCCGAACCAGCGTTCGAGCTGGTCCAGCCGCACACCGGCGGCGATCGAGATCAGCAAGGGGCGCTGGCGCTGCAGGATGTCCTGCAGCTCGCCGTGGACGGAGGGCAGCACTTGCGGCTTGACCGCCAGCACGATCACCTCGGCTTCGGCCGCCGCCAGCCGGTTCTCCGCGTAGCAGGCGATGCCGAAATCGCGGCCCAGCTCCTGGCGCCCCTCGGCGCGGGGCTCGGCGACGCTGATCGTGGCGGGGGCGACGCCCGTCTTCAGCAGGCCGCCTATCAGGCTGCGCGCCATATTGCCGCCGCCGATGAAGGCTAATCGTGTCATGCGGGACTCCTTGATCGTTGCAGCCGCCTACCTTACCGGAAGCCGGTTCATCGGCGCGCGAGCGGTGCGCCCGTGCCATCGCGGCGAGGCGGGCGGCGGGGCAACCTCACGTTTTTCGACGGGATGCGCAAATCCCCGTTGCGGTTTGGGCATGATAGGCGGGAAAGGCTGGCCGCACAGCCGCTTGCGCGAGTAGTATCGACGCGGCTACAGGGGGATTCGGGTTGCCGGTCCGCACGGTTCCGAAGGGCAGCGGTTGCGCGCCCGGTCGCCGGCTGGCAACGATAGTCCGGACCCCTCTGCGGCATCCGCATTCATGCCATCCAGACGACCGGTTGAGGGGAAACGACTTCATGGACATTGCCGAACTGCTTGCCTTCTCGGTAAAGAACAAGGCCTCGGATTTGCACCTGTCCGCCGGGTTGCCGCCGATGATCCGCGTCGACGGCGACGTCCGTCGCATCAACATCCCCGCGCTCGAGCACAAACAGGTGCACTCGTTGGTCTACGACATCATGTCGGACAAGCAGCGGCGCGACTACGAGGAGTTCTTCGAGACCGATTTCTCGTTCGAGATCCCCGGCCTGGCGCGTTTCCGCGTCAACGCGTTCACCCAGAACCGTGGCGCCGGCGCGGTGTTCCGCACCATTCCGTCCGAGGTGCTGACGCTGGAAGACCTGGGCGCGCCGCGCGTGTTCAAGGAGCTGATCGAGCAGCCGCAGGGCCTGATCCTGGTGACCGGGCCGACCGGCTCGGGCAAGTCGACCACGCTGGCGGCGATGGTCGACCACATCAACAAGAACGAATACGGGCACATG
>CALCWL010000181.1 GCA_937906285.1 uncultured Rhodanobacter sp.
CGCCGGCTTGCCCTGCAACCGCGCCAGCAAGGCCTCCGGCGTGTCTTCGCCGGAGAGCACCAGCAGCACGCCGCGACCCTCGTCGGCAATGCGGCGCAAGGCCGAAGTGACGGTGAGGCCGAGGTCGTCGCGCTTGAGATGCAGCACGTCGGACAAGGTATTGCGCACGTGCACGCGCGAGAGCACCGGCGCGCCGTCGTCGACGCTGCCGCGCACCAGCGCGTAATGCAGGCCGCGACGGATCACGTCGCGGTACGCCACCAGCCGGAACGGGCCGAACTCGGTTTCCACCGCTTCCTCGTGCACGCGCTGCACGGTCTTCTCGGTTTCCAGGCGGTAGCGGATCAGGTCGGCGATCGAGCCGATCTTCAAACCGTGTTTGGCCGCAAAGACTTCCAGTTCGGGACGACGCGCCATCGAGCCGTCTTCGTGCAGCACTTCGATCAGCACCGCCGACGGTTCCAGCCCGGCCAGCGCGGCCAGGTCGCAGCCGGCCTCGGTATGGCCGGCGCGGGTCAGCACGCCGCCCGGCTGCGCGGTGAGCGGGAACACATGACCGGGCTGGGCCAGGTCCTGCGGCTTCGCATCGGACTTCACCGCCACCTGGATGGTGCGCGCGCGGTCGTGCGCCGAAATGCCGGTGGTGACGCCCTCCGCCGCCTCGATCGAGACGGTGAAATTGGTGTGGTAGACCGAGGTGTTGTCGCTCACCATCGGACGCAGCCCGAGCTGGCGCGTGCGCTGCTCGGTGAGCGTGAGGCACAGCAGGCCGCGCGCCTCGCGCACCATGAAGTTGACGTCCTCCGGCCGCACCATCTGCGCGGCCATGATCAGGTCGCCTTCGTTCTCGCGGTCCTCGTCGTCGAGGATCACGACCATGCGGCCGGCGCGGATGTCGTCGAGGATTTCGGGGATGGTGTTGAAGGGCATGGTTGTTCCTTGAGGAGGATGTTCTCCCTTCCCTGCTTGCAGGGGAGGGTTGGGGTGGGGTTCGCTCTTGATCGCGAAAAATCAAAAGCCCTACCCCCTCCCAGCCTCCCCCTGCTTCGCAGGGGAAGGAGCCAAAAGATCAGGCGAAGCCGTGCTGCTTGAGGAACGCCTCGTCCAGTTTCGGCGCCTCGCCGCTGGAAAGCAGCCGCTCGACATAGCGCGCAATCACGTCCACCTCGATGTTCACCGCGTCGCCCGTGCGGCGCGCGTGGAACGCGGTGTGCTCGACCGTGTGCGGGATCAGGTTGACGCCGAAGCGCCCGCCCGCCACTTCGTTGACGGTGAGGCTGGTGCCGTCGATGCAGACCGAGCCTTTCGCCGCGATGTAGCGCGACAGGGCGGCGGGCACTTCAAACGTCCAGCGCTGCGAGCGGCCATCGGGCGTGATCGAGACCACCTTGCCCAGCCCGTCGACATGGCCGGAGACCAAATGCCCGCCGAGCCGGTCGGCCAGGCGCAGCGCCTTTTCGAGATTCACCGGATCGCCGGGCTTCAACTGGCCCAGCGAGGTCAGCGACAGCGTCTCGTTGGAAACGTCGGCGCTGAAGCCGCGCGCGTCCAGCGTGATCGCGGTGAGGCACACGCCGGAGACGGCGATCGAGTCACCCAGCTGCACGTCGGCGAGGTCGAGCTCGGCGGTGTCGACGTGCAGGCGCACGTCGCCGCCGCGCGGTTCGAGTCGCGCCACGCGGCCCACGGTCTGGATGATGCCGGTGAACATCAGCGCACCTCCCGGGGGGAGATGGCGAGAGAAACTGAAACGATGACAGGCACGAAACGTTCTCCGCGTCGGAAAGCGAGAACGCCTCAAGGCATGAGGCAGACGCACGGCATCGCTGCCATCCGCCTGGCCGTCTTCTTTCATCCGGACTGTGGGCCGTGCCGGCGAACCGGAACAACCTGGACCGTCGGCTCCGGCATCGGACCGGATCTGCTGACCTCCCGATGATGCCGGGAGCGCTCGCGGGCTCGTTCCGAGGAACCTACCGCCGGTGGGGAATTTCGCCCCGCCCTGAAGACGTTGCCGATGAACCGGCCGGCGGATTCTACCATGCCCGCCAGGCGCCACTCGCGCGCCAGCCGTTCGCCCGTCCGCTGCGGCATCATGTCCGTCCCTGCCAAGGAGGTTTCCATGCACATGCGTCGACGCGGCTGGCCGACGTGGCTCGCCATCCTGCCGGCCGTGTTGTGGCTGGCCCACGCGCACGCCGACGAGGCGCCGGCCGGCGTCTACACCGGCACGCTGGGTCGGCAGGCCATCGTGCTGCAACTCACCCCCGGCGACGACGCCGCCACGGCCGGCCGCTACTTCTACGTGCGCCACCACCGCGACATCGCCTTGTCCGGCGCGCCGGCCAGCAACGGTCACCTGCAACTGCGCGAGGGCTGGGATGTCGACGCCAACGGCCCGCGCCTCACGCTGGAACGGCAAGCCGGCGGTGGCTGGCGCGGCCAGTGGCAGGACGACAAGGGAACCACCCTGCCGATTGCCCTGCAACCGGCCACGATCGCGCCGCCCGCCGCCGATGCGCCGCCCTGGCTGAAGCAGCTCCATGCCAGCGACCGCTACGCCTACCTGCGCCTGGCCGGCCTCAAGCCGCAGGCCGGCAAGCGCGAAACCTTCATGAGCCACACCTTGCAGTGGTGGCGCGTGCCCGATGCCGGCATCGCGTTCTTCGAGGTTCTGGACGGCTATCCGCCCGCCGAACTCGCGCGCATCAACCAGGTGTTGATGGACCGGATGTGGCAGGAAACCGGAAGCTACTACGACTGCATGTTCAACCATTTCAACGACGGCGATTACCAGCAGACGGTGACGCCGCGCCTGCTCACCGCCAACCTCGTCAGCGTCAGCGTGTTCACCAGTTACTACTGCGGCGGCGCCCATCCGGACTTCGGCGATGCCGCGATCAACCTCGATGCACGCACCGCCCGGCCGCTGGCGCTGGAAGACATCCTGTGGCTGGGCAAGGGCGAGCCGCTGCACTACGCCACGGATGCCGACGGCAGCCCCGCACTCGGCTCGGCCAGCTTCGAGGCGTGGTCGGACTACCGCGAGCAGCACCTGGCGCCGTGGCTGGCGCAGCAATGGCAGCGGCTGTATCCGCAGGAGACGGCAGCCACCGGCGGCGAGGACGATTGCGGCTACGGTGATCCCGGCGTATGGCAGTTCGTGAGCTGGCACATGACGCCGAAGGGCCTGTTCATCGGCCCCTCCTATGCCCGCGCGGCGCGCGTGTGCGAAGCCAACGACGACTGGTCGTTGCTGCCGTGGGAGGTGGTGCGCCAACACCCGGGACGGCCCGGGCTCACCCTGCCCTGACCCCCCGGCGTGGCCAGCGCCACGGCGAGGTGGTCGATCAGCGCTCGCAACGCCGGCGTGCGATCCGCGCCGGGCAACCACAACAGGTGGATCGGGAACGAGGGCATTCGCCAGTCGGACAGCAGCTCGACCATGCGGCCCTCGGCGACCCCTGTGTCAGCCATGCCGACGTCGGCGCTTGAAACCAGGCCGGACCGGGCCCGGCGGGATCAGTGAGGGCGCAGGCGCAAGCGGATATCCGCGCCGAGCATGCGCTGGTCGACCACCTGCAACTGCCAGCGCGAGGCCATGTCGGCCAGCGGCGGCAACCGCAGCAGCGGCCGCGCGCTGTCGCCCAGCAGCAGGGGCGCGATGTAGAGCAGCAGTTCGTCGGCCAGGCCGGCCGCGAACAGCGCGCCGCACAGGGTCGGGCCGGCTTCGACATGCACCTCGTTGCAGCCGCGTCCGGCCAGCAGGGCGAGCACGGCGTGCAGGTCGAGCAGGTTGTCCCGCGTCGCCATGGCCATGCATTCAACCCGCGCGAGGCGGTCGTCCGCGCAGGATGCCGCAGCGTCATGCAGGATGAGTGTCGGCGCCGTGCCGTCCAGCACCTGGCTTCCGGCGGGTATGCGCAGCTGGCGGTCCAGCAGCACGCGCAGCGGCGGCGTGAACTCCTCGTCCTCCGGCAGCCGCACGGTGAGGCGCGGATCGTCGGCGAGCACGGTGCCGCTGCCGCTGAGGATCGCCGAGCTGCGCGCGCGCCAGCGTTGCACGTCCTCGCGCGCCGCCTCGCCGGTGATCCACCTGGACTCGCCATTGGCCAGCGCGGTGCGCCCGTCCAGGCTCATCGCCAGCTTCACCCGCACGAACGGGCGACCGCGTTCGTGCCGGCTGAGGAAGCCGCAGTTCAACTCCCGCGCCGGCTCGCGCAGCAGGCCGGTTTCGACTGCGACGCCGGCGGCACGCAGCTTGTCGATGCCGCGACCGGCCACCTGCGGGAACGGATCTTCCGCCGCCACGACCACCCGCGACACACCGGCGGCCACCAGCGCGTCGGCGCATGGCGGCGTGCGTCCGTAGTGCGCGCAAGGCTCCAGCGTCACGTAGGCGGTGGCGCCGCGCGCGCGTTCGCCCGCCTCACGCAACGCATGTACCTCGGCATGCGGCTCGCCCGCGCGCCGATGAAAACCCGCGCCGACCATCGCCTCGCCATGCGCGATGACGCAACCTACCCGCGGGTTCGGCTGCGTGGTGTACAGGCCGCGCTCGGCCAGGCGCAGCGCGTGCGCCATGTGTTCGTGGTCAGTGCCGGAAAATGTCATGCCGTCATTGCAGGAAGCCGCTCGCGGACGATGCTGTTGCCGTTACGAATCTCGAATCACGAATCCCCGATGCCCGCGCCAAAAGCATCGCCCGCGAGCGGGCTCCTACGGTTTGCGCGCGCCGCCGCCGAGCAGGGGCAATTGCAGCTCGGACAGGCCCGGCAGGTCGCGTTCCAGCTTCTCGATCTCCTCGCGAAACGCGTGCACATCCTCGAACTTGCGGTAAACCGAGGCGAAGCGCACGTAAGCGACCTGGTCGAGATTCTTCAGCTCGCGCATCACCAGCTCGCCGACCTGGCGCGATGCCACTTCGCGCTCGCCGCTGCGGCGCAGGTCGTTGACGATCGCGCGCACCGCCGCGTCCACCGCGTCGCTGGCCACCGGGCGTTTCTGCAACGCGCGCTCGAAACTCACTCTGAGCTTGCGCTCGTCGAACGCCTCGCGCCGCTCGCCGCTCTTCACGATCGCCGGAAGCTTCAGCTCGGCCGTCTCGAACGTGTTGAAGCGCTCGCCGCACTGCGGGCACTCGCGCCGGCGCCGCACCGTGGAACCATCCTCGGTCAGGCGCGAGTCGATCACGCGGGTGTCTTCGTGCTGGCAGAAGGGGCAATGCATAAGTTCAGGAGTGAGAGTAGAGAAGTGAGAAACGAGAGGAAAGCCTCAGCGGCGGCCTTCTCTCACTTCTCACTTCGACTCACTTCTCGCTCTCAGCCGTAGACCGGAAACTTCTTGCATTGCGCGGTCACGTGCCCGCGCACGCGGGCGATCACCGCCGCGTCGTTCGGCGCGTCCAGCACGTCGCAGATCCAGCCGGCCAGTTCGATGCAATCGGCTTCCTTGTAGCCGCGGGTGGTGGCCGCGGGGGTGCCTACGCGCAGGCCGGAGGTGACGAAGGGCTTTTGCGGGTCGTTCGGCACGGCGTTCTTGTTGACCGTGATGTGCGCCTTGCCCAGCGCGGCCTCGGCGTCCTTGCCGGTGATCGGCTTGCCGATCATGTCGACCAGCATCAGGTGGTTCTCGGTGCCGCCGGAGACGATCTTGTAGCCGCGTTCGATGAAGGTTTTCGCCATCGCCTTGGCGTTCTTCACCACCTGCGTCTGGTACTCCTTGAACGCCGGCTCCAGCGCTTCCTTGAACGCCACCGCCTTGGCCGCGATCACGTGCATCAGCGGGCCGCCCTGGATGCCGGGGAAAACGATCGACTGCAGCTTCTTCTCGATTTCCTCGCCAGCACCCTTCGCCACGATGATGCCGCCGCGCGGGCCGCGCAGGGTCTTGTGGGTGGTCGAGGTGACCACGTGCGCGTGCGGCAGCGGGCTCGGATAGACGCCGGCGGCGACCAGGCCGGCGACGTGGGCCATGTCGACGAAGAACAGCGCGCCGACCGAATCGGCGATCCGGCGCATGCGCGCCCAGTCGACCACCTGCGAGTAGGCGCTGAAGCCGCCGACCAGCATCTTCGGCCGGTGTTCGGTGGCCAGGCGCTGCAACTCGTCGTAGTCGATCAGGCCGTTCTCGTCGACGCCATACTGCACCGCGTTGAACAGCTTGCCGGAGATGTTGACCTTGGCGCCGTGGGTGAGATGGCCGCCATGCGCGAGCGACATGCCCAGGATGGTGTCGCCCGGCTGCAGCAGCGCCAGGTACACCGCCTGATTCGCCTGCGAGCCGGAGTGCGGCTGCACGTTGGCGTAGTCGCAGTCGAACAGCTGCTTCAGCCGCTCGATCGCCAGCTTCTCGGCCACGTCCACGTACTCGCAACCGCCGTAGTAGCGCTTGGACGGATAGCCTTCCGCGTACTTGTTGGTGAGCTTGGAGCCCTGCGCTTCCATCACCCGCGGGCTGGCGTAGTTTTCCGAGGCGATCAGCTCGACGTGATCTTCCTGGCGCTGGCCTTCATGGGCGATGGCCTGGGCCAGTTCGTCGTCGTAACCGGCAATCGTGCAGTCCTTGGGGAACATTCTGGCCTCGTGAAATGGCGGGTGGGCAAGTCGGAAAGTGTAGCCCCGGCCGGCATTTCCGGCCACCGACGCGCCGTTGGCCCGGTGCGGGATGAATATTTGACTGACAGATATTGAAATCTGTTAGTCAAATATCTACTATTCCCACTCCCACGAACAGGCACACCCCATGAAACACCGCACCCTGGGCCGCAGCGGCCCGCCGGTTTCCGCCCTCGGCCTCGGCTGCATGGGCATGTCCGATTTCTACGGCAGCACCGACCGCAGCGAAAGCATCGCCACCGTGCATGCCGCGCCGGACGCCGGCGTCACCCTGCTCGACACCGGTGATTTCTACGGCATGGGCGACAACGAACTGCTGCTGGGTGAGGCGCTGGGTGCGCTGGACGTCACGCTGGATGCGCACGACCTCGCCGCGATCGAGCGCGCCGTGCCACCCGATGCCGCCGCCGGCGATCGCTACGCCGCCGCCCAGATGGCCATGCTCGACAGCGAACGCTGAACCACCTTTCCGCCCGACGAGGAGATCCCACATGCACGCCATCATGGACATCACCGGCCCGGTCGGCAGCGCGGCCGCGAAGTACCTGCTCGAGCGCGGCGAGCGCGTACGCGGCATCGTGCGCAGCAAGCACAAGGCCGCGGCCCGAGCGGTGCGCGGCGTCGACCTCGTGGTCGCCGAGGGAGCGGAGGCACTGGCCGCGGCATTTGCCGGCACCGAGGGCGTGTTCGTCGCCTTGCCGGCCAGCCTCGCGCCCGGTTCCGACTTCGCCGAATCGCGCGCCATGATCGCCGCACTGGCCAGCGCCCTGCGCAAAGCCACGCCAGCGAAGGTGGTGGCGCTGTCCTCCATCGGCGCACAGCACGCGCGCGAGCTGGGCGAGCTCACCCCGCAGCACCTGCTGGAGCAGGCGCTGGACGCGCTGCCCCTGCCCCGCGCCCACGTGCGCGCCGCCTGGTTCATGGAGAACCTGAGCCGGCACGTGGTGCCGGCGCAACTCGAAGGCCGTCTGGAAAGCTTCCTGTCGCCGCTCGATCGGGCGATACCGATGGTCTCCACCGACGACGTCGGCCGCACCGTCGCCAGCACGCTGGAGGAAACCTGGTTCGGTCGCCGGTTGATCGAGGTCGAAGGGCCGCGGCGCTACAGCCCGCTCGACATGGCACAGTCGTTCGCCGCGGTGCTGGAGCACGACATCGAGACGACCGCGATACCGCGCGACCAATGGGCGACGCGCTTCGCGAACGAGGGCATGCCGGCGGACCGCATCTCCGGGCACGTCGCCATGCTGGACGGCTTCAACAGCGGCTGGATCGCGTTCGAGAAGCGCGCGACGGAACACGTCTGCGGCCGGATCCCGCTGGGGTATGTGGCGGACGAGCTCGTCTGCGCCACGCTCGATGTGCTTGAATCGGCGGCATGACCGACTCCGTACTCACGCCCGAACGCATCCTCGCCGCCGCCGAAGACGTGCTGCGACGCTACGGCCCCGGCAAGGCGACCGTGGTCGACGTGGCGCAGGCGCTGGGAGTCAGCCACGGCAGCGTGTATCGGCATTTCGCCAGCAAGGCGGCGCTGCGGGAAGCGGTCCTGCAGGGCTGGCTGGCGCGGTCGATGGCGCCGCTGCAG
>CALCWL010000182.1 GCA_937906285.1 uncultured Rhodanobacter sp.
GCAATCACGAACATCGGTTCGTCGAATTCCACGGGCTGGCCGTTCTCGATCAGGATGGCCTGTACGGTGCCGGCGACTTCGGCTTCGATCTGGTTGAACATCTTCATCGCCTCGATCACCCCCAGGGTGTCGCCGGCCTTGACCTGCTGGCCGACCTTGACGAAGGGCGGAGCGCCGGGCGAGGCGGAGGCGTAGAAGGTGCCGACCATCGGTGCCTTCACCACGTGGCCGGCGGGCAGAGAGTCGGCGGGCGCGGCTTCGGGCGCGACGGCGGCCACGGGAGCGGCGGCGACCGGGGCGGGCGCTGCCGCCTGCGGAGCGACGGCCGGCGCGGCGGCCACCATCGGTGCGGCACCCTTGGGCACGCGCGACAGGCGCACGACTTCCTCGCCCTCCTTGATCTCCAGTTCGGCGAGGTTGGATTCCTCGAGCAAGTCGATCAGCTTCTTGATTTTGCGCAAATCCATCGGATCAGCCTTTGGTCAGTCATGCCGCCACCGGGGCGGCTGGAAGGAAACGGGTGTCGCCGGCGCTCAGGCGTCGGCCGCGGTGGTCGCTTGCAGTCGCTGCATCGCCGCTTCCAGCGCCAGCGCGTAGCTGGCGCTGCCGAAGCCGCAGATCACGCCGAGCGCCAGGTCGGTCAGATACGAATGGTGGCGGAACGGTTCGCGGGCGAACACGTTGGAGAGGTGCACCTCGATGAACGGGATGGCCACCGCCGCGAACGCGTCGCGCAGCGCGATGCTGGTGTGGGTGAAGGCACCGGCATTGCACAGGATGAAGGCAGTACGGTCGTCGCGCGCCTGGTGCACGCGGCCGATCAGCTCATGCTCGGCGTTGGACTGGAACCACAGCAGCTCGTGACCGGCCGCTTGCGCGCGCTGGGCCAGGCTCTGGTTGATCCCGGACAGCGTTTCGCGGCCGTAGATCTCAGGCTCGCGCGCACCCAGCAGGTTGAGGTTGGGTCCGTGCAGGACCAGGATCTTCGCCACGACATCATCCAGCTTGCGCCCGGAGGTCCCGGAACCGGGCGCAGTGTGCGCGTCTCGTTCGATGTTGTCCAGTTCGCGGCAGTTCGGCGATGTTCAGCGGAGAACCGAGGTGATCGCCCTGCGCCGGCGTATGTTGACTGAACTCTAAGGAGCGCCTTGTTGCGGCGCCAGCCATTGGGTCAGCAGCTGCGGCGAAAGTATGCCGGCGTGAGTCGCGATAATGCGCCCATCGGCGCCGATCAACACGCTGAATGGCAGGATTTCGGCCTCATCGCCCAACTGCAGGGAGGTGCTCGGCGCCTCGAGACTGCCCAGCAAGATCGGGTAACTCACGGGTTGCTTGGCCAGAAAGGCACGAACATGATCGGGCTGGTCCATGGCAATTCCCAGCACGATCACCCCATCATCGGCGAATTTGTGTCGGGCTTCGTCGAGCGCGGGCATTTCCTGCAGGCACGGGCCGCACCAGCTGGCCCAGAAATTGATCAGCAAGCGGCGGCCGCGGTACTCGGCCAGTGAATGCATGCGCCCGTCCAGATCCGCCAGCACCAGCGGAGGCAGCGGCTGGCCGACCATTGCGGAGATGGCTGGCGTGGCGATCGGTGCAGGGGGTGCACGGTGGCGTGCGAAGCCGCCGCCGAGCAGCGCGGCCAACGCGGCCAGCAGCAGGATCAGACCGGAGGTACGGTCGAGCATCAGCGCGCCGCGTCGGTCAGCGCCCGTTCGACCATCGAGGCGGTCAGCACGGTCGACAGTTGCCGGCCGGGGCCGCCATCTTTCGGGAACACCACGTACAGCGGCACGCCCGGCGAGTGGTACTGGGCGAGGAAGGCGCTGATCGCCGGGTCCACGTCGGTCCAGTCGCCCTGCATGTAGACCGTGCCGGTACGTTGCAGCAGGTCGCGGAAGCGCGGAGTGTCGAGCACCGTGTGCTCGTTCGCCTTGCAGGTGACGCACCAGTCGGCGGTCATGTCCACGAACACCGGCGTGCCGGCCTGGCGCAGCGCAGCCAGTTTCTCGGCGGAATAGGGCACCACGCCGTGGGCGACGCGGGCGGCGGCGGACGGCGGGGGCACCTGGCTGAGCAGGCTCATCGGCACCAGCGTGGCGAGCGCCAGCACGGCCACCGCCAGCTTGCTGATCATGCCGCGCGAACGGCTGCGCTCGAACCACCACAAGGTCATCGCCAGCAGCACCATCGCCACCAGCACCAGGCCAACCGCATCGGCGCCGCGCTGGTTGGCCAGCACCCACACCAACCAGGCGGCGGTGAGATACATCGGAAAGGCCAGCACCTGTTTCAGGGTTTCCATCCACCGCCCCGGCTTCGGCAGCAGCCGCGCCACCGCGGGCACGAAGCCGATGGCCAGGAACGGCAGCGCAAGACCGACGCCGAGCGCCAGGAACACCAGCAGCGCCGACAGCATCGGCGCGGTGAACGCATAGGCGAGCGCGCCGCCCATGAACGGCGCGGTGCAGGGGCTGGCCACCACCACCGCGAGCACGCCGGTGAAGAAGTCGCCCGCCGGACCGGCGCGCCGCGCCAGGCCCGCACCGGTGTTGCCGAGCGACGTGCCGAACTGCACCACGCCGGACATCGACAGGCCCACCGCCAGCATCACGCAGGCCAGCACGCCGACCACCACCGGTTGCTGCAACTGGGTGCCCCAGCCCAAGGCGTGACCGGCGCCGCGCAGGGCGAGGATGCCCAGCCCCAGCGCGGCGAAACTGCTCAGCACGCCGGCGGTGTAGAACAAGGCATGGTGGCGACGTGCCTGCGGACTGCTGCCGCTCTCCAGCACGCCGACTGCCTTGATCGACAGCACCGGCAACACGCACGGCATCAGGTTGAGGATCAGCCCGCCGCCCAGCGCCAGCGCCAGTGCGGCGAACAGGCTGGTGCGCAGCGGGCCGCCGTCGGCGACCGGCGGCAGTTCCTTGGCGTCACTGGCCGGCGTGCCGGTGACGGCCGCGCCGCTGCCCACATCGAGCTGCACCGCGCGCGTCATCAGCGGGTAGCACAGGCCGCCGTCCTGGCAGCCCTGGAAGGTTGCCTCGAGCGTCAAGGGTCCGTGGCCGGCGGGCATGCCATCGAGCGCCACCGGCACCTCCACCTGGTCGAAATACACCGTGACCTCGCCGAACTGCGGGTCCTGATGCCGCACGCCGACGGGCCACGCGGGTGGGCCCAGCTGGGCGCCGTCGGCGTCCTTCAGCGCGAGCGTGGTGTGATCGCGATACAGGTAATAGCCCGGCGGCATCGTCCAGCGCAACAGCAGTTGCCGCGGGCTCTGTGCCAGCGCGTCGAAGCGGAACGCCTGCTCGGGCGGCAGCGGCGCTAGTGCCATGCCGGCGGACGTGGTTTGTTCGCTGCGGCCGAGCTGACCCAGCGCTGCACCCAGCGAGCCGGCCGTTGCAGCCGGTGTGGCGGTGGCGGTCGGCAGTGCCAGATCCAGCTGTTCGGTATGCGGCGGATAGCAGATCTTGGGGTCGACCTCGTGGCAGCCCTGGTACTGCACGCTCAGCTTGAGCCGCGTGGTGCCCGCGGCGACGGTGTAGGGAATGCTGGCGTCGATGGCGTGACGGTAGGTCTCCACGTCGCCGAGGTATTCGTCGTGATGTTTCTTGCCGTCGGGAAGTTGCGCCTCGCCGAGGGTGACGCCGTCGCCGGCCTTGAACTTCATGCGGCCGCGATAGAGATAGTAGTCCGGCGCGATCTTCCAGTGCAGCTTCAGCACGCCGGGCGTGCCGGCGTCGGCACTGAGCTGGTAAGCCTCGGTGACAGGCAGCAGGCCGTCGACTTCCTGCGCGGACGCGGACAGCGCGGCAAACAGCAGGCCCACGCCCAGCAGCAGGCGAGCAAACATCGGGCCGACGAACAACGATCGCATCACGACTCCGGAAAACTTCAGGCCCGCGCGCGGGCGGCGGTTCATTATGGCGCAGCCGCCGAGCCGGGCTGCGGCGTGCTTCATTTGGCCGCGTCCGTTCAGTCCCGGCTGTGCTGACGCACCCAGTCGAGGTAGGCGGCATGGCCATCGGCCACCGGCACCGCGATCAGCTCCGGCACCTCATAGGGATGCAGTTCCAGCACGCGACGTTCCACCGCCCTCAGGCGGGCGGCCGTGGTCTTGATCAGCAGCAATTCCTCGGTATCGGCATGCACCGCCTCCTGCCAGCGGTAAGTCGAGCGCACCGCGGCCACCTCGCTGACGCAGGCGGCCAGCCGCTCGTCGACCAGCGCGCGGGCGATCCGCCCGGCGCTGTCGCGGTCGGGGCAGCTGCAATAGCAGAGCAAGACGGTGTCGGTCATGCCGGCCAGCCTAGCGGGCGCGGCCGTCGAGCGCACGGTGCCGAGGGGCGGGCAGGTCGAAAAGCCGTCCTGGCGATGTGCTTCGACGTCGGCCCTGCGGGCCTGCGCTCAGGGGGAACGATGCGGCATCGCGGTAGGTGCTGGGCGGGAGGGCGGGGGCGGCACATTCAGGGTGGACGATGCAGGATGCCGGCATCCGAGCGGGTGTGAGCTTGGCTGTCATCAAGTTCGCGCATGGCCGGCCCTTGAAACCCGCGTCCAATCACCCAATTAGCTCCACGTTCCCGGTTCGAAAGTCTTGCAGCGGCGATTTGTGTCGCTAGAATTGGCACTCACCTAACCCGAGTGCTAACAAGACCGTCGACACGGGTCTTGCAGGCCTTGTCCCTCCTCAAAACGACATCGGAGTCCTTCCATGAGCAAACTGCGTCCGTTGCATGACCGCGTCA
>CALCWL010000183.1 GCA_937906285.1 uncultured Rhodanobacter sp.
GATAGGCGCGGCCGTGCTCGACGAAACCGCCGTGACCGTTGGCGAACTCCAGCGCCGGCTCGTGCGGGTCCGCGGCGGTGGCGGCGGTTTCGGCGCGGATCGGCGCGGCTGCCGCGGGCGTCGCTGCGGCGTAAGGTGCCGCGGCAGGGCGGGGATCGGTGTCCGCGACCACGCGCGCGGCGGCAAGCAGGGCGTCGCGCTGGTCGGCGGCGATGGCCTCCTCGCGCAAGCAGAACAGCTGCGCCTTGGGCAGGCCCTCGCAATCCTTCAGCTGCGCCTGCTGCGCGTCGATGCGCGTGGCCACCGCGTCGCGTATGCCGGCGTCGTCGCCGAGCCGCTCCAGCACCACCACGTCCACTGCCAGTTGCTGCGCGCGCCACCAGCGCTGGGCCAGCAGCAACGCATCCAGCCGCTGCAGCGCCGCGGCGCCGTCCACCCGCAGCAGCGCGATCGGCCGATCGCCGGAGATGCTCATGCCCCACAGCGCGCTCGGACCGCCGTGGCCGCGCGCGCGCTCGGCGGGTGCGGCGCGCTGGCGCGCGTCGCTGACCAGCAGCGCGTCCTGCCAGCGGGCGAAGCGCGCCGCCTGCGCGTCGTCGATGCCGAACTGCTGACGCTGCCCGCGTGCGCGCGCGGCGGCGTCGGCGAACAGGCGCTCGGCGGCCTGCGCGTCCTGGATGCGCGCGTGCAGGGCCAGCGCGCCCTCGCGCGAATCGGCCAGCTGCGTCCACAACAGCAGCACGACGCGCGCGCCCGGCGCCAGGCTGAAACCGCGGCGCAGCGCCCACACCGGGTCGAGCACGCAACCGGTGCTGCCGGACAGTGCCGCGCCCGGACGCATCGCCAGCGCATCGCGCAGCGTGCGACCGCGGCCGAGGAAGCGGGCGCGGTCGGTTTCGTACCCGGGGGCGCCATCGGCGGCGCCGAGCAGCTGCAGGGCCTGCGCCGCCCACACCGTGGCCTGGCTGTCGCTGCGTCTGCGCCGGGTGGCCAGCAGCAACTGTCGCGCCTCGTCCCAGTCGGTCTGCACGAACATCTTGGCGTAGGCCGGGTGGCTGTCGTCGTCGCCGCGCGGACCCAGCACCAGTTCGGCGTAGCTGGTCAGCGACAGGTGGCGATGGCGGTCGCCGTGGTTGCTCAACACCAGTCGGCGCAGTTCGATGTCGGCATCTGCCGCCACCGCCACGTCGAGTTCGTGGTGCAGCGACTGGTGGCGGCCGGAGTAGTGCGCCAGCCCGGGCGAGAAGCGCACGGCATCGTCCGGCCGCGCCACGCCGAGCGGTTGCGCGGTGACCGACCACACTTCGCCGTCATCCTCGTCACGCAACAGCAGGAAGTTGCCCCAGGGGTCGGTGACCGGGTCCTCGCGCCAGCGCGTCACCGCCAGCTCGCGCCAGCGCAGGAAGCCGGCGCCGTTGGCGCCCAGCATGGTGGTGAGGCGGCCGTTGCCGAGCAGGTGGCGGGGCGGTGGGGATGCATCGGTGGACATGCGGACGGCTCCTGCGGCTGCAGCGCAGTTGAATCTGGCGAGGTGGCGAATGGCATGCGCCCGGGCGCGAAACCTTGCGGCGCCATCGCGCCTGCACAAGCGGTCGCGCAGGCATGGCGCGAATCCGGGCCATTCGGCGAAACCGCTCTAGCCTGCGGCGCGCGCCGGCAATGCGGCGTGAAATCGCCGCCCTACACGTCACGTGCGCACTCGCCGCCGCATACTGGCCGGCGGTCCGCCGTTTCACCCGTCGCTGCCAGGATGCTTCGATGCCCTCGCTGTGTTCGCTCCCCGATGACGCCATGCTCGACCGCCTGCAACGCGCGGCCTTCGGCTATTTCGTGGAGACGATGAACCCGCGCAACGGGCTGATCCCGGATACCTCGCGCGCCAACTCGCCGGTGAGCATCGCGGTGGTGGGCTTCGCGCTGTCGTGCTATCCGGCGGCGGTCGCGCGCGGCTGGATCGAGCGCGCCGAGGCGGTGCGCCGCAGCCTGCTGGCGCTGCGCTTCTTCCGCGACAGCGACCAGAGCGGCAGCCCCACGGCTACCGGCTACAAGGGCTTCTATTACCACTTCCTCGACATCGACCGCGGCACGCGGGTGTGGCAATCGGAGCTGTCGATGATCGACAGCGCGTTGCTGATCGCCGGCATGCTCACCGTTGCCGCCGCGTTCGACGGCACCGATGCCGACGAAACCGAGTTGCGCGAGTTGGCGCAAGCGCTGTACCGGCGCGTCGACTGGCGCTGGTCGCAGGACGACGCGCGCACCATCTACCAGGGCTGGAAACCGGAGAGCGGCTACCTGCACTACGGCTGGGAGGGTTACAGCGAGGCGATCATCCTGTACGCGCTGGCGCTGGGCTCGCCCACCCACCCGATCTCGGCCGACTGCTATGCCGGCTGGACCTCCACCTATCAGTGGGAGAACCTCTACGGCCAGGATTTCCTCTACGCCGGCCCGCTGTTCGTGCACCACTACTCGCAGGCGTGGCTGGACCTGCGCGACGTGCGCGACCCGTTCATGCGCGAGAAGCGATCGGACTATTTCGAGAACAGCCGCCGCGCGGTGCAGGTGCAGCGCCGCTACGCGGAACTCAACCCGCACCAGTTCGTCGGCTACGACCGCAACTGCTGGGGCCTGTCCGCCTGCGACGGCCCCACCGACGAGGTGCAGGGGGTGGCCAACGAGCAGCGCCACCTGTTCGGTTACGCCGCGCGCGGCGTGCCGTATGGGCCGGATGACGGCACGCTGTCGCCGCCGGCCGTGCTGGCCTCGCTGCCGTTCGCGCCGCAGCCGGCGCTGGCCGCACTGCGCACCATGCTGCTGCGCCATCCGCAGATCCTCAGCCAGGATCGCCTGGCCACCAGTTTCAACGCCAGCGTCGATGGCGGCGATGGCCGGCCGTGGATCTCGGCCGGACACTACGGGCTGGACCAGGGCATCGTCTTCATGATGATCGAGAACCACCGCAGCGAGTCGATCTGGCGCCTGATGCGCGGCTGCCACCCGCTCGCCAGCGGGCTGCGCAAGGCCGGCTTCAGTGGCGGCTGGCTCGATGCGCCGGCCGGAGGAGTCCGTCGATGAGCACCCGCTACGACGCCAGCATCAGCACCCCGTACGACGACTTCGAACGCGAGCGCCTCGCCGCGGCGGGGCCGACGTCGTGGGTCAATCCCGTACCGGACGCGCCGTACCAGCTGGTGATCCTCGGCGGCGGCTCGGCCGGACTGGCCGCGGCGGAAGCGGCCGCCGCGCTGGGCGCGCGCGTGGCGCTGGTCGAACGCCACCTGCTCGGCGGCACCTGCTTCAACACCGGCTGCGTGCCGTCCAAGAGCCTGCTGCGCAGCGCCGCGGTATACGCGCAGATGCGCGACGCCGCGCGCTACGGCGCGCAGCCGCCGGCCGCGGTCACGGTGGATTTCGCCGCCGCGATGGGGCGCCTGCGGCACATCCGCAGCCACCTGGCCGGCACCGTGTCGGTGCGCCACCTGGCCGAGCGCGGCGTCGACGTGTACTTCGGCAACGCGCAGTTCACCGGCCCGGACATCCTCAGCGTCAACGGCCAGCCGCTGCCGTTCCGCCGCGCGCTGATCGCCACCGGCGCGCGCCCGCAGATCCCCGACATCCCCGGCCTCAAGCAGGCCGGCTTCCTCACCAACGCCACCGTGTTCGATCTTGTCGAGCTGCCGCCACGGCTGCTGGTGATCGGCGGCGGCCCCCTGGGCTGCGAGCTGGCGCAGGCGTTCGAGCGCTTCGGCGCCAAGGTCACCATCGTGCAGAACATGCCGCTGTTCCTGCCGCACGAGGAGCGCGATGCGGCGCAGACCCTGTCCGAGGCATTCGCCCGCGACGGCATCGAGGTGCGCCTCAACACCGAGGTGGTCGCGATCCGCACCGAGGGCGCGGAGAAAGTGGTCGACCTGGTCACCGACGACTACCACAGCACGATCCGTGTCGACGCCATCCTGGCCGGCGTCGGCCGCCGGCCGAACGTGCACGGGCTGGCACTGGAGGCGGCCGGCGTCGACTACGACGAGGCCACCGGCATCGCCGTCGACGATCATCTGCGCACCAGCAACCCGCGCATCTTCGCCGCCGGCGATGTCTGCCTGGAGGCCAAGTTCACCGACATCGCCGAGGAATCGGCGCGCATCGGCGTGCGCAACGCGCTGCTCGGCGGACGCGAGCGGCTGAGCGAGCGAGTGGTGCCGTGGTGCACCTATACCGATCCGGAGATCGCCCACGTCGGCCTGTACGTGCGCGAGGCGAACGCGCGCGGCATCCCGATCAAGACCTACACCGTCCCGATGCACCAGGTCGATCGCGCGATCACCGACAGCGAGCAGGACGGCTTCGTCAAGCTGCACGTCGGCGAAGGCAGCGACCGCATCCTGGGCGCCACCATCGTCTCGCGCGACGCCGGCGACATGATCAGCCAGGTCACCCTGGCGATGGTTGCCGGCGTGGGCCTGCGCACGCTGGCGAAAGTGATCCACGCCTACCCGACCAAGACCGAGGCCATCCGCCTCGCCGCGATGGCGTACAACCGCCGCCGGCTGAGCGGCCGCCTGCTGGCGCGCCTGCGCCGCTGCCTCCCGCGCTGAGCGTGCATCTCACGCGCTCTTGCCGCCGGGGCGCCTAGAATTACCTCTTTCGACTTTCCACCTCACAGCAAGGAACTTCCATGCAACTGGGCATGATCGGTCTCGGCAAGATGGGCGCCAACATGGCGCAGCGGTTGCTCAACGGCGGTCACCAGGTCACCGGCTTCGACCCCGACGCGGACGCGCGCAAGCAACTGGAAGGCAAGGGCGGCGGCGCGGCCGCGTCGCTCGAGGCGCTGGTGCAGGCGCTGCCCGCGCCGCGCGTACTGTGGCTGATGGTGCCCTCGGGCAAGATCACCGACGACACCATCGCCGCGCTGCTGGGGCTGCTGGACAAGGGCGACACGATGATCGACGGCGGCAACTCCAACTACAAGGATTCGCTCGGCCACGCCGCGAAATGCGCCGACAAGGGCGTGCACTACGTCGACTGCGGCACCAGCGGCGGCGTGTGGGGCCTGGCCGAGGGCTACAGCATGATGGTCGGCGGCGACGAGAAAGTCGTCGATGGCCTGAAGCCGATCTTCGAAACCTTGGCGCCGGGCAAGGACAAGGGTTGGGGCCGCGTCGGCCCGGCCGGCTCCGGCCACTTCACCAAGATGGTCCACAACGGCATCGAGTACGGCCTGATGCAGGCCTACGCCGAAGGCTTCTCGATCCTCAAGCACAAGCAGGAGTTCGGCCTCGATCTGGCGCAAGTCGCCGAGATCTGGCGCTACGGCAGCGTGGTGCGCTCCTGGCTGCTGGACCTGGCCGCCGACGCGCTCCAGAAGAACCCGCAGATGGACGGCGTCGCCCCCTACGTGGTCGACTCCGGCGAAGGCCGCTGGACCGTCGACGCCGCGATGGAGCTGAGCGTATCGGCCCCCGTCATCACCCTCTCGCTGATGGAACGCTACCGCTCGCGCGACGACGACTCCTTCGCCGACAAGCTGCTGTCCTCGCTGCGCAACGAGTTCGGCGGGCACGCGATCAAGAAGGAGTGAGGCTGGCGCGTGGCGCCGGCGGCGGGGAGCAGCCTCCCCGCACTCCGTCATGCCTGTGAAGGCAGGCATCGCACTTCGCCCGGCGACGAGTCCCTTCGTAGGAGCACGCTCGCGCGCGATGCTCTTGTTGCGCTACAAAGCGAAGAGCTTTCGTCTGCCTTCGGCAGCCGAGTCACTTTCTCTTTGCGTGGCCAACGGCGGCGTAGGGCGGGCACTGCCCGCCGGCTTTCCCCGCATTCAGAATCAAGAGCGGTCGATCGCCTTCGGCGACCGAGTCGCCATCCAACCTGCGCGCTCTCTCTCACTCCTCACTTCTCATCACTCACTCGCTATCTACGAATGACCTTGTGCAAGCACGGCAAGTTCGTGGGCAACCCTTTCGCATGCCGCAACCAGGCCGGCCACGATGCGCTCGTCCACGTCGAGCACTCCCTCGTACTCGGCGACGTTGCGCATGTGGTGGCACTTGTCCAGCACACGCCACACCTCCGGCCCCAGTCCAAGCGTATGCGGCAACGCCTGGAACACGATGTAGCGCTGTCGGGCGCGGTAACCGTGCCGGCGCAGTGCGGCTAGGCACAAGGCGTGTGCGGCGTTGTAAGCCAGGTCGAAGCGGCTTTCCAGGGCGAGCGATGTGTTGCGTGCGTCGACCAGTCGCGCCGTGCCAGAGCGGAGCAGCCCCGCGAACTCCATTGCATCCATCGGTTCCGCCGCCAGTGATTTGCCGGTGCCGGACAGGTTCTCAAGCGGCGAGGTCATGCTCGCTCCCGATCACCCACAGTCGTGGTTGTGCCAGCACGCGGGTCACGAAGCTGTTGCCCGCAGCGCGGCGCTTGCGCAGCTCGGCGGGGGTGTAGAGCGTGGGATGGATCTCGCGGCCCAGGCGCTCGATCAGCGCGTGCAACGCCGCCATGAGGTCCGCATAAGCCAGCGTATCGGACACCAGCATCAGGTCGATGTCGCTGGCCGCGGTGTCGCTGCCCTTGGCCACCGAGCCGTACACGAAGGCGGCCGAGATCTGTGGAGTCAGCGGCGCCAGCGCTTCGCGCAAGGGGGCGACCAGGCCGAAGGTCTTGCGCACGATGGATACCAGTTCGGCATGGATCGGCGCGGCGGGATCGGCGCGATAGCGCTTCTGGTTGCCGACGGGTTCCACCGTCAGCAGGCCGCTGCCGGCCAGCCGGGCGACCTCGCGTTGCACCGCGCCGCTGCCGGCACCGGTGGTCTGGATCAGTTCGCTGACGGTGAAGCTGCGATCGGGCTGGCCGAACAGGCAGCCGAGGACGCGCTGCTGGGTGGTGGTGAACAAGGCATCGGACAGGCTGGTGCTGGCGTAGAGCGCCGCGGCCTCGCTGATTCCGCTGTTTGCCTTGCTGCCCATATTGGGCATGGTAATGCCCGAAATGGGCATGAACAAGGGTGAGGTGCGATGCCTGCCCTGGCAGGCGATGCATGAGAGCACTGAGTCAGTGTTGACTTCGGGCCTGACGTTGACGGCTCTTTGCTTTCGCAACCGCGCAGCGGTTGCGTACCGAGTGCGGGCCACGATGGCCCGCTGCTCTACCCGGGGCCCCTGTGCGGCGGTGAGTCGGGGACGACAGGCCGCGCAGCGGGAGTCGACAGGGATGTCGACTCCTTTTCGCCAGGGCAGGATGCCCTGTCGAAAAGCCCGGCCCCGGCTCACGGACTTGCCGGGCAGGATGCCCGGCAAGCGCCAAGCGGGGTGGCCTTTCTCTTTGGTTATCTTTCTCTTTGGCCACACAAAGAGAAAGTAACTCGGCTGCCGCAGGCAGACGAAAGCTCTTGCTCTGTGATGCCGGTGCGCGAGAAAAAGCATCGCGCGCAAGCGCGCTCCTACAAGGGCGTGCGCTGTTGGCGTGCCGGGTTCAGTCGTTGCCGCAGACGCGAGGGCTGAAGTGCGATGCCTGCCTTCGCAGGCATGACGGAGGTGAGGGAGCGTGGTGTCGATGTGGCGGGCCGGACGGAAGCCATCGGATGAGGCCGGCGCCGGCTACAGCAACTCCCCCTGCGCCGCCGCATAACTCAACCGCCCATCCACCACGCGCGCTGCCGACGTGTACGGATGCTCCGTCGTGTGGGTGGCGTCGAGGATGTGGATGACTTCGATGCCGCGCAGCTTGAGCACGTCGGAGACGATCGAGCGATGGCAGCGCCACCACACCACCTCGGCGCACATCATCGCGGTGCGTTTCCGGGCGGCCAGCGTCAGCAGTTCGGCGAGGCCTTCGGCGAATTCCTCGGTGGCGGTGTAGTCGGCGTAGCCCTGGAAGGAGGCGTTGCGCCAGGCGGTGTTGGGCGAATCCGGTTGCGCCTTGCGGCGACCACCGAGTCTGGGAACCCATTGATAGGTGATGCCGTGGGCGGGCAGGGAGCTGGCCAGCGCCTCGCTGGCGAAGTGCGGGTGGCGGCGTGAGCCGGGGAAGCGGCGCACGTCGGCGATGGCCTGGATGCGGTAGTCGTCGAGCAGGCCGAGGAACTCCTCCAGCGGCCGGGTGGAGTGGCCGATGGTCCAGATCGTGGCGGGGCTTTCGGGCATTGCGTCAATCGACTTTGTGCAGCGCCGCGCCCTTGTGCATGGCGACGTGGTCGGTCTTGTCGCTCTTGATCTCGTACTGCGGGTCGTCCTCGCTGCAGTGGCGGGTGTGGCCCTTGTACTCGGTGTCGCGGGTGTGCACCTTGATGATGTGGCCGCTGACGTGGCCGGCCTCGGAGTTCCAGCGTACGTGGTCGCCGACCTTGAATGCGTGGCTCATGGTGGATTGTTTCCTGTCGCAAAGACGTCATTGGGCGCCGCGGGGTGTGCAGGCGGAGTCAGCGCGCTACAGGATGCCCTTGGCACTGCTGCCGAAAGCGGTGATCAGGCGGGTGATGATCCACTTCGGCGAGAGGTTGACGTCGGGGAAGTCGCCGACCGGCTGGTAGCACTCGTAGAAGCGCGGATCGCTGGCGCGCAGCGGCGGGCAGCCGGGCTTGAGGTCGAAGCTGGTGGCGTAGCGGAACGGCCACAGGTCGAAAAACGGCAGGCTTTCGGAGACCGTGCCGATGGCCTGGTTGATGTCGGTGAGCACCGGCACCACCGGACGGCGCGGCGCGATGACCCAGGCGTTCTGCGGCTCGGTGTCGCGCAGGATGGATTGGCGCAGTTTGTCGGCGAAGGCGTGGTCGTAGACGATCACGCCGGACTCGGTGTTGTAGTGGTCCGAGCGCGGGTCGAAATTGTGCGAGCCGACCATGCTGAAGTCGTCGTCCACCACGATCGACTTGGCGTGCAGGCCGCTGCGCCGCCCTTCGCTGCGCAGCGGCGCCGGCCGGTTGCCGCTGCCGCTGCCGAGCAGGTGGAAGCGCGTGCGCGAGGCACTGGCGGGGGTGGCGGTGGCCGCGGGCACCTGCGCGGTGTCGGCATCCAGGTTGGCCAGTTCGTAGTCCACCGCGGGGCCGGGAGCGTGCGGTTTCATTTCATGGATTTCGAAGCCGAACTTCTTCAGGTAGCGCTTGCGGTGCTTGTACGACATCGCGTAGACGGCGAAGGCGTCGGTGGAGGCCAGCGAGTTGGTCGACACGATCACCCGCGGCGGGTCGGCGCGCCGGTGCAGGCGGCGGAAGATGCCCTGGGCGCGGCGGCTCATCACCAGGTACGGCGTCTGCAGCAGCACTTCGTGGCGGGCCTCGCCGATCAGCTGCATGATGTGGCGGGTAAACGCCGCGGTGCGCTTGCCGCCGGGATCGTCGACTTTCGCGGGCAGGTCGCTGAAGTATTCGACCTGGCTGACCTTGAGCGACGGGTCCACCAGCCAGGCCTGCAGCCAGGCCGGGTCCTCGGCGGCCTGCAGCAGCTGGGCGACCCGCTGGGGCTTTCGGTAATGCGGTTGCGGCCAGCGCGGCGCGGCGCGGTCGGAGACGATACGCCGGTTGACGTCGCGCAGGTGGGTCAGCGGCACCGCGCGCTTGTGCCGCCAGAACAGCTCGAAACTGTCGGCCATCGTGGCGGCGGCGGGACCGCCGACCATCACGTCGCGGTCGACGTAGTTGAAGGTGTCGTCCCAGTTGAAGTAGCGGTCCTGGTAGTTGCGTCCGCCGGCGATGCCGATGGCGTCGTCCACCAGCAGCAGCTTGTTGTGCATGCGCTGGTTGAATTGCATGAAACAGCACAAGATGCCGGCGGCGAAATCCAGCGGCGGCGTGCGCGCCTTGTGGAAGGTGGGGTTGTACAGGCGAACCTGGAGGTTGGGGCTGGCGCGCGCGAGCTCGTCGAGCAGGTCGAGGTCGTTGAAGGAGAACAACTGGTCGGCCAGGATGCGCACCCGCACGCCACGGCGGGCAGCGCGCACCAGTTCGTCCAGCACCAGCTGGCCGACGTCGTCCTGGCTCCAGATGTAGGTCTGCACGTCGATCGAGCGGCGTGCGGCGCGGATCAGGTTGATCCGCGCGGCCAGCGCCGGCTCGCTGTCGCCCAGCAGGGTGACCACGTGCACCGGGTGCTCGGGGGTGGATTCGGCCAGCGCCTGGTCGGCGGCCCGCAGCAGCGGCGAGGGCTGCGCGCAGTGGTCGGCCTGGTGACAGCTCTGCTGACGATCGACGGTGGCCGCCACCACCGCGTCGGCGCGACGGATCTGCGCCTTGGACAGGGTGCAGCCCTGCAGCACGGTGGCCAGCAGGAGCAGCGGCAGGAGGAAGCGGCGAAGGTCATGCAACATCGCCGCATGATAACGGTTGCGTGCCACCGCCCCGTGACGACGGGCGGCGTGTGAAGGTCAGGGCGACCAGAAGGCGTCCAGTCGCGCCTGGCCCGGCTCCAGCGGGCCATCCAGATGCAGCACGGCCAGCGCGCCGGGCGGCATGCCGCGGAACTCGTCGGAGCGGCCTTCCACCAGCAGGGCGACCAGCCGTTCGACGCCGGGGTTGTGGCCGACCAGCAGCACGGTATCGGCGTCGCTGTGCTGGTCGAGCAGCAGCAGCAACTCGCCGGGCGTGGCTTCGTGGATCTCCTCGGCGATCCGCGGCGCAGGTGCGGCGTCGATCGCGGCCAGTGCCAGCCGCGTGGTTTCGCTGGTGCGCCGGGTCGGCGAGCACAGCACGCGCTGCGGGCGCAGGCCGTGCGAGGCGAGCCACAGGCCGGCAGCCTGCGCCTCCTGTTCGCCGCGCGTGCTCAGCGCACGTTCGCGGTCGTCGCCGCCGTCGGCCATCGGCACGGCTTCGGCATGGCGCAGCAGGATCAGTTCGTGCATGGAAGGCTCCGGCGGAAAGTGAAGAGGCGTGGGCCGCGGTCAGGACTGGCGCTTGATCCAGCGCAGCAGGGATTTCCAGTCCTCCTGGTGGCTGCGTACCTGCTCGCTGTGGTAGTCGAAGATGCCCTTGCCCAGTGCGGCCAGCAGCACATAGGCCTGGCTGTCGCGCAGCTGCGCCACGATCGGGAACGGCGACTGCTCGGCGAGCTGGGTCAGCGCATCCTGGCTGGCGTGGGTCCACGGCTTGAGCCGGTTGGCCACCAGTCCCACCGGCAACTTGCCGCGATGGATGCGGTTGATCGCGCGCAGCTCGTCGGTGAAGGCCAGGGTGGCGTCGAGGTCGAACGAGGAGGGCAGCACCGGCACCAGCAGCACGCTGGCCTGCTCGAGATAGGGTTCCAGCTCGCGCTCGCGGGCGCCGGCAGGAGTGTCGATGAGCAGCTGCGCGGTATCCGGCGGCAGTTTCGCCAGCGAGCGGCGGCCGCCTTCGAGGGCCAGCACGCCGGGGACGTTCTCCGGCCGGCGCGCGGCCCAGCGGAAGCTGGAGCCTTGCCGGTCGGCGTCGATGATGGCGCTGTGCTGCCCTGCCTGGGCCCAGTGCGACGCCAGTTGCGTCACCAGCGTGCTCTTGCCGCAACCGCCCTTGCTGCTTGCCACCAGCGTCGTAAGCATCGGATCGCCCCTGCCACGGAAGGTGGGTCCAGCCTAGCGGGCGTGGGGGCAATGGGGAATAGGCGGGGAATAGGGAATGGGGAATAGGGAATCGGAAGAGCGGCTTGCGACCGGGCTGGTGCTTGTCGCTTCGGCTGTGGCTATTCCCTATTCCCTATTCCCTATTCCCTATTCCCGGTTCTCGATCCGCCGCAGGCGGATCGAGCGCAATGCCGGCGTCGCGCAGGGCGGCCAGCTGCAGGCTCATTTCGGTGCCGCCGTTGCGGGCCAGCACGAGCAGATGGCGGGCCAGCGGGGCGTCGTCCTGCACGTTGGCCAGCAGCTGGTTGAAGCTGCGCACCTGCCAGACCAGGCTGCGGCGGGCATCTTTCGCCGCCTGTACCTGGGTCGGGTCGTCGGCGAGCACTTCGGCCAGGTGCAGGCCTAGCGAGCGCGCCAGCGGGCTGGAGCCCCACTGCAGCAGCTTGGCCAGGTTGAGGCAGTCGGCCTTGATCGAGGCGTCGTCGTCCGCGTTCTCGCACAGCTTGGCCACCAGTTGCAGGCTCGGCTGCGGCTGCGCGCTGGCGAGGCCGAAGATCAGCACGGTCTGCATGCCGACTGCGCCGGCAGCGTGGCTCGGGTCCAGCGTGGCGGCGGGCGGCGGCAATACGCCGACCGAATCGGCCAGCGCCTGCAGGCTGACCCCGGCGTAGTCGTCGTACAGCTTGGCGGCGGCGGCGCGGCGCAGGTCCTCGCGGGCTTCGTCCTGCTTGTGGTCGCGCGCGTCGGCGCCCAGCTTGACCAGCCACACGGCGGCGTTGTCCGGCGCCTGTGCGAGCAAGGCATCCAGCGCGGCAGCGTTGGGGCAGTTGCCGGCCTGGGCCTCGCAATCGGCCAGTCGCGCCCAGCTGATCGCCGGGCCGGTGCCTTCGGCGGTGGCCGCGCGCTCGATCAGGGCATGGAAGCTGTTGCCCGGCGGCTGGTTGAACAGAGGCCGGGCCAGCAGCGCGGCACCGAGCAGCGGCATCGCATCGGCGCGCGGCGCCAGCACGCTGACCAGGTCGCGCTGGAAAGCCAGCTGCGCCCGGTCACGCGCCTGCGCCGCCTTGGACGTGGTCGCGGCGGTTTTCGCGGCGGCCGGGGCCTTGGCCGCCAGCACCGGCGCGGCGAACAGCAAGCACATGCAAGTCACGGCAACACGGCGCATTCCAGGCATCGCGAACTTCCCTTGGCGGCAAAGGCGCCAGCATAGCGAGTGCAGATTAAGCCCGCCTGATCGACGCGCCAGCCGCTGGCCGCCGGCGCGACCGGGCTTGTTAGGATGCCTGTTCGGGCGCAGGACGACGCCAACCATCGCTCGGGAGAGTGTCGTGAATCATTTTTCGTTGTGGGCCGATGGCGCCCCATGGTTTGCCGGCTGGGGCACGCTGGCGCTGATCAACGCGGGGCTGGCGCAGGGCAAGAACCGCAGCGGGCTGCTGTGGTTCCTGCTCTCGCTGCTGCTCGGCCCGCTCGCCACCTTGCTGCTGGTGCTGCTGCCGAAGGTGCGTTCGAAGATGTTTTGACGGCAGAGAATGGGGAATAGGGAATAGAGAATCGGAACGGCAGGTGTTGCTCTTTCGATTCCCTATTCCCCATTCCCTATTCCCGGCCTCACTCCCCCAGCGCCTCGCGCATGAACTCCGGCTGGGCCAGGGCGGCCTTGTGGATCTCGGCGTTGTAGTAGCGGGTGGGGAATTTCTTGGCTGAAGCGCCACGTTCGCGGAAGCCGGAGAGGTCGCCGCCCTTGCGCGCCATGGTGCAGCTCCACCAGCCGGTGGGGTAGCACGGCTGCGGGAACGGCAGCGTCTTCACCGCGGCGAAGCCGGTGGTGCGCATGGCCGAGCGCATCGAGCGGATCAGGTCCAGGTGGGCCAGCGGCGATTCGCTCTGCTGCACCAGCAGGCCGCCGTGGCGCAGCGCCTTGTAGCAGCTGGCGTAGAACGCGGCGTTGAACAGGCCCTCGGCCGGGCCGACCGGGTCGGTCGAGTCGACGATCACCAGATCCAGCGATTCCGGCTCGCACTCGGCCATGTACTTGATGCCGTCGATGAACAGCAGCTCGGCGCGCGGATCGCTGTTGGCCTCGCACAGTTCGGGGAAATACTGCTCGGCCAGGCGGGTCACGCGCTCGTCGATCTCCACCTGCACCGCGTGCTCGACTTCCTCGTGGCGCAGCACCTCGCGCAGCGTGCCGCAATCGCCGCCGCCGATGATCACCACGCGCTTGGCGCGCGCGTGGGTGAACAGCGCCGGGTGGGTCATCATCTCGTGGTAGAGGAAGTTGTCGCGGCTGGTCAGCATCACGCAGCCATCGATCACCATCAGGTTGCCCCAGTCGGTGGTCTGGTGGATCTCGATGGACTGGAACGGGGTCTTTTCCGCGTGCAGCAGTTGCTCGGTACGAAAGCCGATGGACGAACCGGACGCCTGGTGCGCCTCGGTGAACCAGTGGGCTTCGGTGAGGGGGGCGGGCTGCGACATGGGGATGTTTCCGCGGAGCGTGGGCAAAGAGGGCCAATTGTACCGGCAACCGCCGCTGACGTCCCGGCCGCCGCCGCCGTGCAGCGCGCCGCGCGGCCATTACAATGGTGGCCCGGTCAGCCGTCGCGAAGGCGTGACGAAGGCCGGCAAGCCCATCCGGCCCCGCGGCGTGCGAGGCTTCCGGCCGGTCGGCTTTCCGCTCCATCGAGCAACCTCGTCAAGGCTCGCCGCTGCGACATCCCCTGCTACGTTCCCCGAGGGAGGCCCCATGTCGAAGCCCTGGACCATTGCCACTGCCTGCCACACCTATGCCGTCCCCTACTGGAGTGACGGCTACGCCGACATCGATGCCGCCGGCGATCTGCTGATGCGCCCGCGCGGCGCCGAGGGCCCGGCGCTGCCGCTGCCGGCGATCGTCGATCGCGCCTGCGCCGAGGGCCTGCGCCTGCCTCTGCTGGTGCGTTTTCCGGACATCCTCGCCGATCGCCTCGCGCATCTGCAGGGCGCGTTCGCCCGCGCCATCGCCGAGCACGACTACGCCGGCGGCTACACCGCGATCTACCCGATCAAGGTCAACCAGCAGCGCAGCGTGGCCGGCGAACTGGTCGCCGCCGGCGTGCAGGGGTTCGGCCTGGAGGCGGGTTCCAAGCCCGAGCTGATGGCGGTGCTGGCGATGGCGCGGCCCGGTTCCATCGTGATCTGCAACGGCTACAAGGACCGCGAATACATCCGCCTGGCGCTGATCGGCAAGAAGCTCGGTCTGCGCGTGCACATCGTGATCGAGAAGCTGTCCGAACTCGACCACGTGTTCGCCGAGGCGAAGGCGCTGGGCGTGGAGCCGCTGCTCGGCGTGCGCGTGCGACTGGCCTCGATCGGCGCCGGCAAGTGGCAGAACACCGGCGGCGACAAGGGCAAGTTCGGGCTGTCGCCGCAGCAGGTGTTGCGCCTGGTCGAACGGCTGGACGCGGCCGGCCTGAAGCACACGCTGAAGCTGCAGCACTTCCACATGGGCTCGCAGATCTCCAACGTGCGCGACATCGCCAACGGCATGCGCGAGGCCACCCGCTACTTCGTCGAACTCTCGCGCCTGGGCGTGCCGCTGGAGATCGTCGACGTCGGCGGCGGCCTGGGCGTGGACTACGAAGGCACCCGCTCGCGCAGCCACAACTCGATCAACTATTCGCTGGAGCAGTACGCCAGCACCATCGTGCAGTCGCTGGCCGAGGCGGTGGCTGCCGAAGGCCTCGCCGCGCCGCATGTGCTTACCGAAGCCGGCCGGGCGATGACCGCGCACCACGCGGTGATGGTGGTCAACGTGACCGAGGTGGAACAGGTGCCGGCCGGCAGCCTGCCGCCGCCGCGCGAGGACGAGCCGGCGGTGCTGCGCCACCTGCGCGAGGTGCATGCGGCGCTGGCCGAGCGCCCGCCGCTGGAGCTGTTCCACGAGGCCCAGCATCACCTGGCCGAAGGGCAGTCGCTGTACGCGCTGGGTCAGCTCTCGCTGGCCGATCGCGCGCACCTCGACGAAATGTTCTACGCCGTCGCCAACGCCGTGCGCACGCGCCTGCTGCCCGCCGAGCGTGCGCACCGGCAGGTGCTGGACGAGCTGGACGAGAAACTGGTCGACAAGTACTTCACCAATTTCTCCGTGTTCGAATCGATCCCTGACGTGTGGGCGATCGACCAGGTGTTCCCGATCGTGCCGATCGCCCGGCTCCACGAGGAGCCGACCCGCCGCGGCGTGATCGTCGACCTCACCTGCGATTCGGACGGCCGCATCGACCACTACGTGGAGGCCGACGGCGTCGATGTCAGCCTGCCGCTGCACGCGCTGAAGGACGGCGAGAGCTACCGGCTCGGCATCTTCATGGTCGGTGCCTACCAGGAGACACTGGGCGACATCCACAACCTGTTCGGCGACACCGATGCGGTCAACGTGCGCGTGGACGGCGACGGCTACGTGTTTGCGCACAAGCGCCGCGGCGACACCACCGACCTGATGCTCGACTACGTCGGTTACGACCTGGAGGCCTTGCGGCAGAGCTATCGTGCGCGCATTGCCGACGCGGGCGCGAGCGGCGAGGAGGCGGCGCGCCTGTACGACGCGCTGGATGCCGGGCTCACCGCGTATACCTACCTGGCCGAAGACGGCGATTGAGCGCCTGCCCCAAGGTCCGATGGCGCTGCCCGCGGTGGCGCCTACAATCCGGTTGATGGGTGCGTCCGGGTCGGCGCGCCCGCCCGGACCCTTCTCAAGGAGCAGCGCATGAACAGTCTCGACGGCAAGGTCGCCCTTATCACCGGTGCGGCCAGCGGCCTCGGCAAGGCGATTGCCGAGTTGTACGCGAAACACGGTGCCAGCGTGGCGATCGCCGACATCAACCAGCAGGCCGCCGATGCGGTGGCGGCGCAGATCGAGGCGGCCGGCGGCAAGGCGATCGGCGTGGCGATGGACGTCACCAGCGAGGACGCGGTCAACGCCGGCACCGACCAGGTGGTCGCCGCGTTTGGCCATCTGGACGTCCTGATCTCCAACGCCGGCGTGCAGATCATCAACCCGATCGACCAGTTCGCCTTCGCCGACTGGAAGAAGATGCTGGCGATCCATCTGGACGGCGGCTTTCTCACCACCAAGGCCGCGCTAAAGCACATGTACCAGGATGACGGTACCGGCAAGAGCCGCGGCGGCATCGTGATCTACATGGGTTCGGTGCACTCGCACGAGGCCTCGAAGCTGAAGGCGCCCTACGTCGCCGCCAAGCACGGCCTGCTTGGCCTGGCCCGCACGCTGGCCAAGGAAGGCGCGCCGCACAACGTGCGCTCGCACGTGATCTGCCCCGGTTTCGTGCGCACCCCGCTGGTGGAGAAGCAGATCCCCGAGCAGGCGAAGGAGCTCGGTATCAGCGAAGACGAGGTGATCCGCAACGTGATGCTGAAGGACACCGTCGATGCGACCTTCACCACGGTCGAGGACATCGCGCAGACCGCGCTGTACCTGGCCACCTTCCCGTCCGCCGCGCTGACCGGGCAGTCGATCGTGGTCAGCCACGGCTGGTTCATGCAGTGACCACGCCGTCGCTGGCCCCGACGGTGGCGGAGCGCCTCGAGGTGGCGAGAATCGGAGCGCAGGACGGGCACGGCCCGGCCTACCGTTCGGGGCGATTCTACGCGTCGCGCGCCACCTGCAGTCCTGCCGCCGACTGGTTCACCGGCATCACCTCGATGCGGTTGATGTTGAGGTGCGGCGGCAGGGTCGCGATCCACCAGATCGTCTCGGCGATGTCGGTAGGGGTGATCGGATGGGCGCCGGCGTAGAGCTGGTCCGACGCCGCCTGGTCGCCGCCGGTGCGCACCA
>CALCWL010000184.1 GCA_937906285.1 uncultured Rhodanobacter sp.
GACGTGGCGCACGATGTTCTCCAGCATCACGATCGCGTCGTCCACCACGAAGCCGACCACCAGGGTCAGCGCCAGCAGCGAGAGGTTGTCCAGGCTGTAACCCAGCGCGTACATCACGCCGAAGGTGCCGATCACCGAGACCGGCAGCGCCAGCGCCGGGATCAGCGTGGCCGAGGCGTTGCCGAGGAACAGGTAGATCACCAGGATCACCAGCACGCCGGCCAGCAGCAGGGTGTACTGCACGTCGTCGACCGAATGACGGATCGACTCGGAGCGGTCGTAGAGCACGCCGAGCTTGACCGACGGCGGCAGGCTGGCCTGGAACTGCGGCAGCACCGCGCGGATGCGGTCCACCGTGGCCACCGTGTTGGAGCCGGGCTGGCGGTCGATCGCCAGCACGATCGCGCGCTTGCCGTCGAACCAGCTGGCGACCTGGTCGTTCTGCACGCCGTCGCTGGCGTGGCCCAGCGCGGACAGCCGGATCGGCGCGCCGTTGCGATAGGCCACCACGACGTCGTTGTACGGCGCGGCGCGCTGCAGCTGGCCGTCCGAGCTGACCTGCAGCAATTGCCGGCTGCCGTTGAGCGAGCCGGTGGCGAGGTTGACGTTGGCGTCGGCGATGGCCTGCTGCAGCGTGTCGATGCCGATGCCGTTGGCGGCCAGCTTGTTCGGGTCCACGCTGATCCGCACCGCGTACTTCTGCGAGCCGAACACGTTCACCTGGGCCACGCCGTCGACCATCGACAGCCGCTGCGCCAGCTGGGTCTCGCCGTACTCGTTCACCGTCGACAGCGGCAAGGTGTCCGAGCTCAGGGTGAGGTACAGGATCGCCTTGTCCGCCGGGTTCACCTTGCGGAAGGTGGGTGGGGTCGGCATGGTCGTGGGCAGCTGCCGCTGTGCTGCCGAGATTGCCGCCTGCACGTCCTGCGCGGCCGCGTCGATGTTGCGGTCCAGGCCGAAAGTCAGCGTGATCGAGGTCGAGCCCAAGGCGCTGGTGGAGGTCATCGTGGAGATGCCGGCGATGGTGGAGAACTCGTTCTCCAGCGGCGTGGCCACCGCGGTGGCCATCGTCTCCGGCGAGGCGCCGGGCAGCTTGGCGCTGACCGAGATCGTCGGGAAATCCACGTTCGGCAGTTCGTTCACCGGCAGCTTGGGGTAAGCCGCCACGCCGAACACCACCAGGGCGACCATCAGCAGCACGGTCATCACCGGCCGGCGGATGCACAAGGCGGGCAGGTTCATGGCCCGCTCAACCGCCGGCCAGCACGCGCACGCGCGCGCCGTCGACCAGCAGCAGCTGGCCATCGGTAACCACGCGCTCGCCGCCGTCCAGGCCCTTGCCGACCACCACGCGATCGCCAGCGCCGCTGCCCACCGTGACCATCCGCTGGTGCACCACGCCGTCCGCATCGACCACGAACACGAAGCTGCCGCGCGGCGAGTTCTGCAGCGCCACCGCGGGTATCGTCACCACCCGGGTCAGCCGCGCGGTGGGCAGGGTAACCTCGACGAACTGGCCGGGCGTGAGCTCGTCGTGCAGGTTGGCGTACCGTGCCTTGAGCTGGATCGTGCCAGTGCTGGCGTCCACCGCGTTGTCGATGAAATCCAGCGTGGCCTGCATCGGTGCCGCCTTGCCCGGCAGGCGCACGCTCACCGGCACCGCGCCGCGCGCATGCGCGGCCTTGAGCCCGGCCAGTTCGGCCTCGGGCACGGCGAAACGGATGTGGATCGGCTGCACCTGGTTGAGCACCACCAGATCGGTGCTGTTGGCGCTGACCTGCGCGCCGGGATACACCAGCGGCGCACCGGCGATGCCGTCGAACGGCGCGCGGATCGTGGCATAGCCCAGCTGGGTGCGCGCCAGTTCCACCGCCGCCTGATCGGCCTTCATCGCGGCGGCATACAGGCCGGCGTTGGCCTTGGCGGCGTCGTAGGCGGATTTGGCCACATAGCCGTCTTTCAGCAGCGGGCCGTAGCGCCTGAGCAGAGCCTGCGCATTGGCGTACTGCGCCTGGTCGCGGGCCAGGTTGCCCTGCGCCTCGTCCAGCTGCGACTGCAGCAGGCTGGGGTCGAGGCGGATGAGGGTGTCGCCGCTGGCGACATGGCCGCCGGGCTTGAACGACAAGGCCTGCAACTGGCCGCTGACGCGCGACTGCACGGTCACCGTGGACCACGCCTGCGCGCTGCCGATCACCTTCAACGAAAGATCGATGTCGCCACGCTGCGCCGTGGCGACCCTGACCGGCACGACCTGGGCGGGTGGAGTCGCCTGCGCGCTCGCCGCGTCAGCACGCCCGCGCCAGAACTGCTGCGCTCCGAAACCGACGAGCAGCAGCACGACTGCCGTCAGCAGCAGTTTCCTGGAGTTTTTCTGCGGCATGCTCGCTCCGGCCACGCCGGGTCAACCGGCGCATGGGCGCGGCGGCATGACCACGACATTCAATGTTCCTGCCCGGCACGTGACGGCCAGCGGCCAACCCGGTGCCGGTGACAGTCCATTCTGCGCCCGCACGCCCACCACCTGTGCAGGACCGATGGCACATGACATCGCGCGGATCAGTCGATGGCGCCCGGGTTTTCGACCGCATCCAGCGCCTGCAGGTTTTCCTTGATCCGGTTGAGCACGCCCAGCGCGTGTTCGAGTTCGGTGTACTCGATACCCGCGGTGGCATCCTTGCGCAGGTCGCGCGCGATCAGTTCCATGTCGCCGACGACGACTCGCGCGCGCTCGGTGACGTAGAGTCGCCAGGCCCGGCGATCGCGCGGATCGGCGCGTCGCTCGACGAAGCCGGCGGCCTGCAGCCGATCGATCACCCGGCCTACCGCGATCGGCTCCATCTCCAGCGATTCGGCCAGCTCGGTCTGGCGCAGGCCTTCGCGGTGGTACAACATCTTGGTGGCGCGCCACTGCACGCGGGTCAGCCCGAATTTCACTGCGCGCCGATCGAAATGCTTGCGAAACAGCAAGGTCACGTCGTTGAGCAGATAGCCGAAGGAAAGGTCTTCCGTTTTCGCCATGATGCGCCGCCCCCCGGCCGCCCGAAACCTGAGGGCAGCATAAGCCGCCCGCCACCCGCAAAGCCATGCCCCTGGACATCGTCACCGCCGACATCACCACGCTTCGCATGGATGCCATCGTCAACGCCGCCAACGCCAGCCTGCTCGGCGGCGGCGGCGTCGACGGCGCGATCCACCGCGCGGCAGGCCCTGCCCTGCTGCAGGCTTGCCGGCAGATTCCGCCCGTGCGCCCGGGCATGCGCTGCCCGACCGGCGAGGCGCGCATCACGCCGGGCTTCGCGTTGCCGTCGGCATACGTGATCCACACCGTCGGTCCGGTGTGGCAGGGCGGCACGCAGGGCGAGGCGCGATTGCTGGCAAGCTGCCACGCCAACGCGATGCGGCTGCTGCGCGAGTACGGCTTGCGCACGATCGCGTTCCCGGCGATCAGCTGCGGCGTGTACGGCTATCCGGTGGCGCGAGCCGCGGCGGTGGCGCTGGCCGCGCTGCGCGACGAGCTTGCTCGCGACGACGGCGTCGGCATCACCGTGTGCTGCTTCAGCGACAGCGTGGGCGAGGTGTTTCGCCACGCATGGGAAGCGGCACGCAACGGCGGCGCGCCCTTCAACGCAGCTTGAACGGATAGAGCGGCGGCAGTGCCCCGTCCGCGTCGTCGCCCGCGCCGGCCCTGCGCCAGGCGAAGCCGCGCTTGAATGCCTCCGCCGCTGCCGTGCCAGCCACGTCGCCCGCGGCCGGGCCGGCGGCGTAGCGGCGGCGCTGCAAGTCGTCGATCACCGTGCGCTGCGCGGCATCGTCCAATGCAGCGGACAGCTCGCCCGGATGCTGGATGTGCGGCCGCTCGACGCGCGCCCAGGCGAGCAGGCAGTGCAGCTGCCGTGCGGCGTCGGGGCCGCGCGCGGCGTTCATGAACTCCTGCCGTGCCTTTCGCGCGCTGTCCGCCGCGGCCGCAGGCGCCGGGGCAGCCGCCGGCACGGCGGGACGCCGGCGCTGCCACCACCACACCAGCACGCTGAACAGCCACAGCGCGAGGCTGGCCAGGGCGATCCAGCGCCACGGCACGGCACCGGCGGGCGCCGGTGCGATCGTGCTGGCGCGGGGCGCGGTCACCGCCGCCGGTGCCGCGTTGGCAGGCGATGTCGTGCCGCCGCCGATCGCCGGCAGCACCTCGATGCGGTGCGCCGGAATCTGCGCCACTTCCTGCTGGTCGGTGAGCACGTTCCACCAGGTGACCGTGGTGGCCGGGATCGTCAGCGTGCCGGCGCGCTCGGGCACGATGGCGAATGCCTGCTCGCGTTCGCCGACCGTCCACTGGCCGGCGACGTGGTTGCGGCTGAGCGGCTTGTCGGGATAGACCGTGGCGCCGTCCAGCGGCGGCAGGCTCAGGCTAGGCAGCGCGTCGTCGGACAAGCCGGTGGCGCGCAAGGTCATGGTGAGGTTGAGCGGCTGCCCCACCCGCACCTGCTGCTGCGCGTCCGGCCAGCCGTCGATGGTCAGGCTCAGCGCCCGCGCCGGCAACCACGCCTTGTTGCCCCAATGGGCGGGCGCCGCCTGCACCTCGATCGCCACCGACGCGGCGCTGGCCGAGACGTTGTTGGTGGCGCCGAAGAAGCTGCCGGGATCATAGGGGTCGACCGCACTGCCCTGGAAACTCGCTGCCGGGATTTCCAGGCGGCCAGCCTGCTGCGGGATCAGCGCGTAGCGCCGTTCCAGCACGTGGTAGCTGCGGCCGCCACGCTGGGTGTCGTAGCCGATGTCCTTGCCCAGCGGTTGCAGCGCCGCGCCGCGGACATCGGGCACGTCGATCGAGCCGCCGCTCAGGTTTCCCGCGTAGAACAGCTTCACCACGTAACTGAATTGCTCGCCGACATAGCCGCGCTGCGGCTCCGCCGTCGCCTCCATGAACACGTCGCGATCCGGTGCCGCACTCCCCACGGAGCCCTGCGCGTCGACCTGCAGCGACAGCGGCGCCGTGCGTTCGCCGGCGACCTGCAGCGACGGGATCTGCAAGCTGCCGGCATGAAGAGGCCGCAGCGCGATGCCGAAGGTGAGGCTGGAGGTCGCCTTGCCGTTGTCGACCGACAGGCTGCTGTTCTGCGAGGTGCCGAGGATGCTGAAATCCTGCTGCAGCGCCTGCAGGTCGGGCATGCCGACCGAAGCGGTGGCGCCCTCGACGCGGATGTTGAGCGTGACCGTGTCGCCCAGTTGCACGTGATCGCGATCCAGCGTGGCGCTGACCTGCGCCGCGTGCGCGGCCGGCACCAGCAACAGCGCGAACAGGCACAAGACGATGATGCGTGCGTGACTCATGGCTGGCCGTCCTCCTGTGCGCCGCCGTGGCGCTCGCGATATTCCAGTTCGAACTTGCGCCGCAACAGGCCGCCGGGATCGTCCTGCACCCGCTGCAGCGCATGACGCAGGTCCGCCGGCAGCTTCGACTGCGGGTCGTCCCGGCTCAACGTGCCGAGCTGGTGCGTGGCCGGCTGCTTCGCGCCCTCGGACTGGCCGTTGGCCAGCGCCTGGTCCATCTGCTGCTTCAGCGCGCGCTGCGCCTGCTCGGTTTGCGCCTGCTGCTCCGCGCGTTGCTGTGCGCTTTGCGGTGCCGGCCGGTCGTGAGTGCCGGCTTCGCCGGGTTGCTGCGCATCGCTCGACGACTTGTCCTGCTCGCCCGCGTTGGAAGACGGCTGGCTCTTGCCGGATTTGTCCTCGCCCGATTTGTTCTGACCCGATTTCTCCTGACCCGATTTCTCCTGACCCGATTTCTCCTGACCTGATTTTTCCTGGCCCGACTTGTTCTGATCGGACTTGTTCTGGCCCGCACCGTCCGGCGAGGATTTTTGCTGCTTCGACTGTCGTTTCAGCCACTCTTCCACGGCCTGCCGGTTGGCTTTGGCATCGGCGTTGCCCGGGTCGAGTTTCAGCGCTTCATCGTAGGCCTCGATCGCCTGGCGATACTGCTGCGCTTTGGCCAGCGCATTGCCGCGGTTGTAAGCGGCGTCGCTGCCGGGGGCCCGATGCAACGCGTCTGCCGCGGCGGCATAGTCGCCGGCACGATAGGCCGCCACGCCGCGCCAGGCGGGATCGCGGGCGAGTCGCTGCGCCTGGGCGGGATGGCCATTGCGCAGCGCCTGTGCGGCCTGCTGGTCGGGACGCTGCCACAAGTCCTGCCAGGTGGCAGCCTGTGCCGGGCGCGGCAGCAGCGGCAGGCTGGCCAGCAGCAGGAGCATCACCCAGCCGCGGCGAAACGCGGTGGCGACCACCAGCAGCAAGGGCAACAGCAGCCATGGACCGCGATCCTGCCACTGCGCGCCGCGCTGGCCGCTCGCCTGCGCGGTGCCGCTGCTGCGCAGTTGCGCGTGGAGAGCATCGACGTCGTCCTGGCCGGCGCTCATCGCCACATGGACGCCGCCGCCTGCGCGCGCCAGCGCGTCGAGCGCGGCATCGTCGCGGGCGGCCAGCACCATCCGACCCTGCGCATCGTGCAGGAAACCGCCCTCGGGCAAGGGAACCGGCCCGCCATGGACGGTGCCCACGCCGAGTACCGAAACGTGCACGCCGGCTGCGAGCGCCTTGCGCGCGGCCGCGTCGGCTGCAGCATCGGCCTGGTCGGTGATCAGCATCAGCGTGCCGCCCTCGGCGTTTGCCTCCTGGATCAGGCGCACGCCCCGGTCGATCGCCGCGGCCGCGTCGTTGCCGTCCACCGGCATGGTGTCGGGCGCCATCGCGTCGAGCAG
>CALCWL010000185.1 GCA_937906285.1 uncultured Rhodanobacter sp.
GAACTTTTCCGGCGTGTTCTTCTTGTTCTTCTGCGTGGTGTAGAAGTGGCCGGTGCCGGCCGAAGAAATCAGGCGGATCTTGTCTTGCGATTTGTTGGCCATGGTGTGCTCCTCAGACCTTTTCGCCGCGGGCACGCATGTCGGCAATCACGGCTTCGATGCCATTCTTGTCGATCGTGCGCAGGGCGTGGTTGGAAACGCGCAGCTTGATCCAGCGGCTTTCGCTGGGAACCCAGAAGCGACGCTCGTGCAGGTTGGGCAACCAGCGGCGGCGGGTCTTGTTGTTGGCGTGCGAGACATTGTTGCCGCTCTGCACACCCTTTCCGGTGACTTGACATACACGGGCCATGACGACCTCCCAAGAATGGCTTCGGTTGAAGCCGTGATTGCCACCCGTTGGCCAGGGCGGCATCGGCCCAGCGACGCGGAGCGCCACGCAATGCCGGAGATGTTGCATGGCCCGGTCGCGTGGGTCCGCATTGCGTGGCGGACCACCCGGAGAACCGGGCCGACATGAGGCGAGCCGCGCATTGTCGCAGAAACAAGCGGTTGGGCGCAATCACCGGATGCCCGGGCGAGGGTGCGAATGGGTGCGCCAGACGGGGATGTATGGAACAATCAGCCTCTTTGCTTGACCGCCCGTCTTTGAGAGGAACACCCGATGGCACAAGAGATCAACAACGACCAGGCCAACGGCCAGGCCAGCCAGCCGCAGCTGGTGATGCAGAAGATCTACGTGAAGGACGTCTCCTTCGAGGCGCCCAACGCGCCGCAGATCTTCCAGGATATCGACGAGAATGCGCAGCCGCAGGTGCAGTTGAACCTGGGCCAGAAGGCCAGCGACCTGGGCAACGACCTGTATGAAGTGGTGCTCAGCCTCACCCTGACCTGCACCGTGGGCCAGCGCACTGCCTATCTGGCGGAAGTGGAGCAGGCCGGCGTGTTCGGCATCGCCGGCTTCAACGACACCGACAAGGCCGGCATCCTGGGCAGCTATTGCCCGAACCTGCTGTTCCCTTACGCGCGTCAGGTGATCTCCTCGATGGTGCTCGAAGGCGGCTTTCCGCCGTTCCTGCTGCAGCCGATCAATTTCGATGCGCTGTTCGCCGAGCAGCTGCGCCGAGGTGCCGGTGGCGACGAAGCCCCGGTGATGCTCAACAGCTGAGCTTCCTGCATGCCTGACAAGCCGAAGCTGACCGTGCTCGGCGCGGGTTCCTGGGGTACGGCCCTGGCTGCGCTCAGTGCCCGCAACGACGTGCCCACGCGGCTGTGGGGCCGCGATGCCGACGCCCTGGCGCAGATGGCGCAGCAACGCTGCAATGCACGCTACCTGCCCGACGTCACCCTGCCGGAGAAGTTGGATTACGAGGCGGATCTCGGTGCGGCCGTGCGCGGCGCCGACATCGTGCTGATCGTGGTGCCCAGCCATGCGTTTGCCGCGATGCTCGACGCGCTCGCGCCGCTGCTCGAGGCGGATACCGCGATCGCCTGGGCAACCAAGGGCTTCGAACCCGGCACCGGGCGTTTCCTGCATGAACTGGTGGCGGAAAAATTGCCGGGCCGATCGGCGGCGGTCATCACCGGGCCGTCCTTTGCCAGGGAAGTGGCGACCGGTTTGCCCAGCGCAGTCACCGTGCACTCCGACGACGATGCCTTCGCGCAACGACTCGCCGGCCTGCTGCATGCGCCCAACCTGCGCGCGTACTCAGGCGGCGACGTTCTCGGCGCCGAGCTCGGCGGCGCGATGAAGAACGTGCTGGCCGTCGCCACCGGCATCGCCGACGGCATGAACCTGGGCCTCAACGCCCGCGCCGGCCTG
>CALCWL010000186.1 GCA_937906285.1 uncultured Rhodanobacter sp.
CCTATTCGTTGTCGTCGTGCCAGGTGCGGCCGTCGCGCTCGATCAGCGCCACCGACGCGCTCGGCCCCCAGCTGCCGGCGGCATACGGCCGCGGCGCTTCGCCGCCGTCGCTCCACGCGGCCAGGATCGGGCCGGCCCAGCGCCAGGCCGCTTCCACTTCGTCGCGGCGCATGAACAGGGTGGGATTGCCGCGCACCACGTCCAGCCGAAGGCTTCGGCGAAGCTCATGTCCAGCGGCACGTGGCGCAGGCGCAGGCCGCCCGGGCCGGGATGCTTGATGGTCAGCCACAGCTTCACGCCCTCGTCGGGCTGCAGCCGCAGCACCAGCCGGTTCTGCGCCAGCGAGCCGGAGGCGGCGTCGAAGATCGAATGCGGCACCGGCTTGAAGGTCACCGCGATCTCCGACACCCGATGCGCGAGGCGCTTGCCGGTACGCAGGTAGAACGGCACGCCGGCCCAGCGCCAGTTGCCGATCTCGGCTTTCAGCGCCACGAAGGTCTCGGTGTCGGACTTCGCGTTGCCCAGTTCCTCGATGTAGCCGGGCACGCTGGCGCCCTCGGCCACGCCGGCGCGGTACTGGCCGCGCACGGTGAGCTGGCCGGCGTTGCTCGCGTCGATGGGCTTGAGCGAGTGCAGCACCTTGAGTTTCTCGTCGCGCACCGCGTCCGGCGCCAGCGACGAGGGCGGCTCCATCGCCACCATGCACAGCAGCTGCAGCATGTGGTTCTGCACCATGTCGCGCAGCGCGCCGGCGCGGTCGTAGTAGGCGCCGCGGTGGCCCACGCCCAGCGTCTCGGCCACGGTGATCTGCACGTGGTCGATGTGCGCGGAGTTCCACAGCGGCTCGAACAGCGCGTTGCCGAAGCGCAGCACCAGGAGGTTCTGCACCGTCTCCTTGCCGAGGTAATGGTCGATGCGGAAGGTCTGCGTCTCGTCGAACACCTGGCCCACCGCATCATTGATCCGGTTGGCGCTGTCCAGGTCGCGGCCGATCGGCTTCTCCAGCACCACGCGCGACTTGCCCCGGTTCAATCCGTAGTGGCCCAGCCGCTTGCAGATGTCGACGAACAGTTCGGGCGAGGTGGACAGGTAGAACACGCGCACGTGCTCGGGCTCCGCGCCGATGAAGGCGGCGAAATCGTCCCAGCCCTCGTCCTTGCGCGCGTCCAGCGGGCGATAGAACACCTGCTGCAGGAACTCGTCCAGCTGGCGCGCGTCGCAGATCGCGATCAGCGCCTCGCGCAGTTGCGCGCGGTAGCCCGCGTCGTCCAGCGCTTCGCGCGCGACGCCGACGATGCGGCTGCTGGGCGGCAGCTGGCCGTCGAGGAAGCGGTGGAACAGCGCCGGCAGCAGCTTGCGCGCGGCGAGATCGCCGGTGCCGCCGAAGATCACCAGGTCGAATGGCTCGACGGTTTGGGGGGAAGCAGTCACGCGATCACCTCGACTCGATGCCGGCGGGCGGGCGGTGGCCGGATGCCGCCGCCCGTGTTTTCATCGATGGTACCAGTGAAATACCAGAGCGACTACCCGGTTGCATACGAATTCATCGGCGGGATGAATCACGCCCTTTCGGCTGCTCTCCCGACCCGCTGTTCCCCGCGTGCGAAGGCCGCGGGCCGGAGTCGAAGCGCCGCCGCCCGGCCATCGCCCACGCGAAACCCCGGTCACGCTTGCGGTCGGTGGATCGCTATTGGTATGGTGCGCGCCATGGAAACCACCCTGTCCAAGGAATACCGCCGGATCTGCCGCGACCCGGCCAATCACCAGCCGCTGGCCTACCTGCGGCTGCGCCAGGCGATCCGCAACGTGGTGCAGCAGCACGATGTCGAGCCGGGCCACGCACTGCCGAGCGAGCGCGACCTGGCGCTGGTGCTGAAGCTCTCGCGGGTCACCGTGCGCAAGGCGATCGCCGGCCTGGTCGAGGAAGGCCTGCTCACCCAG
>CALCWL010000187.1 GCA_937906285.1 uncultured Rhodanobacter sp.
ACGGCGCGCAGCAGGTCGGGGATGGCGTCGACGCGCCACTCCTCGCCCAGTTCCAGGTCGGCCTGGGCGCTGCGGTTGCGGTAACCGTGCAGGGTGACGCTGGCGTGGCCGCCGCGGTAGCCGGCGAGGGTGCGTTGCAGCTGTTCGGCGAAGTCGGCGTGGATGCCGTTCAACTTCAGCTGCAGCAAGCGCGCATGGCGGCGGCAAGCGTCGTCGAGCGAGCAGGCGCTGCGCGCGCGCAACTGGAAGCCGCCGCCGGAGAATTCGTCGATGCGCAGGCCGCCGTCGATGACGAGCAACTGCCCGCGGGTGAGCAGGGGCGCGGCCTGGTGGTAGACCTCGCCGAAGAAGCTCACTTCGATGGCGCCGCCGCCATCCTCGATGCGCACGAACGCGTCGCTGTCGCCGCGCTTGCGCACGGCGGCGACCATGCCGGCGATGGTCCATGGCGTGTCCGGTCCGCGGCGGAAGCGGTTCTCGCTGCCGTCGTCGCTGCGGCGCGGTTTCGGCGGCTGGTAGCGGTCGACGATCTCGCCCAGCGGGCAGGTGGACAGCTGCGCCAGCTCGTCTTTCCACGGATCGGTAGGATGGCCCGAGAGGTAATGGCCGAGGGTGTCGCGTTCGCCCTGCAGGCGTTGTTCCAGCGGCCACTCCGGCGCGGTCGGCAGGTCGATCTCGAGTACCGGCGTGGCCGAGCCCATCGCCGCGCCGAACATGTCGTTCTGGCCCGATTGCCGATCGCGCTGGTGCTGTTCGGCGGCCTTGACCGCGTCGGGGAGTTGCAGCATCAGGCTGGCGCGGTTGGCCGCCAGCGCGTCCAGCGCGCCGGACAGGATCAGCGCCTCCAGCACGCGCCGATTGAGCTTGCCCGGATCGATCCGGCGGCAGAAATCGGCCAGGTCGGTGTAGCGCCCGTGCGCGCGCTCGGCGACGATCGCCTCGCACACGCCGTGGCCGACACCCTTGATCGCGCCCAGGCCGTACTGGATGACCTTGGGTTCCACCGCCACGAACATGTACTCGGACGCATTGACGTCCGGCGGCTGCACCACGATGCCCAGCGCGCGCGCTTCATTGAGGAAGGTCACCACCTTGTCGGTGTTGTCCATGTCCGCGGAGATCGTCGCGGCCATGAACTCGGCCGGGTAGTGCGCCTTCAGCCAGGCGGTCTGGTAGGACACCAGCGCATAGGCGGCGGCGTGCGACTTGTTGAAGCCGTAGCCGGCGAATTTCTCCATCAGGTCGAAGATGGCGTCGGCCTTTTCGCCGCTGAGCCCGTCCTTCGCCGCACCCTCGCGGAAGATCGCGCGGTGCTTGACCATCTCCTCGACTTTCTTCT
>CALCWL010000188.1 GCA_937906285.1 uncultured Rhodanobacter sp.
TGCCGGCGATCGGCCTGCTCGAGCGCGCCGGCCTGCGCGAACACGCCCAGCGCTGGATGGCGCGATTGCAGAACCTGACCCTGGCGCGGCTGCTGATCGGCTACCTGCTGCTGCGCCAGTTGCTGGCCACGATGGGCCTGACCGGCGTGGCCGGCGCGGCGCAAACCGTGCGTCCGCTGCTGGCACCGATGGGCGAGGCCGCGGCGCAGAAGATCCTGCCCGAGCTGGAGCAGGACGATCGCGAGGAGCTGCGCGCGGTCGCCGCGGCCACCGACAACATCGGCCGCTTCTTCGGCGAAGACGTGTTCATCGCGCTGGGCGCGGTGCTGCTGATCCAGGCCTTCTACACCCAGCATGGCATCGAGCTGAGCCCGCTGGCGATCGCCTTGTGGGCCCTGCCCACGGCAGTGGCCGCGTTCGTCATCCAGTCGGTACGCATCTGGCTGTATCAGCGCCGGCTGCAACGACGCGCCGCCCGCCGCGAGCGGGGCGCCTGAGCATGTTGCGGATCGAGCACGCGTACTGGCTGATCGCCGCCTTCCTGCTCTACAGCGGCTGGCGCAATCTGCGCGACGGCCACCGCTGGCATGCCGCCTTCTGGATCGTGCTGGGCCTGCTGTTCGGCGCCGGGGATTTCATCTTGGCGCAGTCGGCGGCCGGCAACGCCCTGCCCGCGCAGATGGCCGGCATCGGCGTGATCGCACTGGCCTGCCTGGCGCCGCGGCTGCGCCGCCAGGCGCATCCGGAAAACCGCAGCGCCGAGCAACGCCTGCAGTCGGCGATCGAACTCGGCCACCGGCTGTTCGGGCCAGCCCTGCTGATTCCGCTGGTGACCCTGCTGGTGGCCTTGTTCGGCGGCTACCTGGTGATCGGGCAGTTCGCATTGTTCGCCAAGCCGCAGATGACGCTGACCGGGCTGGCGCTGGCCTGCGTGATCGCCCTGCTGGCCGCCGCAAGGGTGGCACGCACGCCGGTGCACGAAGGCGTGGCCGAAGGCCGGCGACTGCTCGATGCGATCGGCTGGGCCGCCCTGCTGCCGCTGCTGCTGGCGGCGCTGGGCCAGGTGTTCACGCGCAGCGGCGTGGGCGCGGCGATCGCCGAGATCGCCACCGATTTCCTGCCCACCGGCAACGCCACCGCGGCACTGGCGGTGTTCGCGCTGGGCATGGTGCTGTTCACCGTCATCATGGGCAACGCGTTTGCCGCCTTTCCGGTGATGATGGCCGGCATCGGCCTGCCGCTGCTGATCCAGCAGCACGGCGCGCACCCGGCGATCCTCGGCGCGATGGGCATGCTGTGCGGCTACTGCGGCACCCTGCTGACGCCGATGGCGGCGGATTTCAACCTGGTGCCGGCGGCGCTGCTGGAATTGCGCAACCCCTACGGCGTGATCAAGGCGCAGGCCTGGAGCGCGCTGTGGATCTTCGCCAGCACGTTCACCATGATGTGGCTGCTGGTGTTTCGATGAACGCGCGAGGCCCGATGAGCAAGACCCTGCCACGCATCTTGTTGACCGGCTTCGACCCGTTCGGCGGCGAGACGATCAACCCCTCGTGGGAAGCCGCACGCGCCCTGCACGGGCGGCGCATCGGCGGGCATCGGGTGGTAGCGCGGCAAATTCCGACCGAGTTCGCCGCCTCGCTGCGCCTGCTCAAGGCCGCACTGCGGGAAACGACGCCGGCGATCGTGCTGGGCGTGGGCCAGGCCGGCGGGCGCGCGCAGTTGTCGCTGGAACGCGTGGCGATCAACCTGCAGGACGCACGGATACCCGACAACGCCGGCGCCCAACCGATCGACGAGCCGGTGATCCCCGGTGCGCCCGCGGCCTACTTCAGCACCTTGCCGCTGAAAGCGATGCTGGCCGCGCTGCACGAGGCCGGCGTGCCGGCCGCGATCTCGCACACGGCCGGCACCTACGTGTGCAACCACCTCGCCTACGCGGCGCTGCACTGGAGCGCGCGCAAGCGCGGCGTGCGTGCCGGCTTCATCCACATCCCGTGGCTGCCGCTGCAGGCCGCATCGCGGCACGGCGCGCCCAGCATGGCGCTGGAGGACATGGTGCGCGGCCTGGAGATCGCGCTGCGGGTGGCGACCGTCACGCACGCCGACCTGCGCCTCGGCGGCGGCACGATCGCCTGACCGCCGTTCGGCAAAAAAGCCCGCGGCTCGCGCCACGGGCTTTTCGCGGTGCCGCGGCGACGGTCAGTGCTGCTGCGAAGGGTCGTAGCCGCTGCTGTCGCTGTCGCTCGACGGCTGCGCGCGCTGCTGATGATCCTCCAGCTTGCGCGCCTTGACGTCGACCGGGCTGATCTGGGTGAGCCGACCCTTGTGGTCGAAGAAGTACGCGGCGAACCCGTAATCGATGGACATGCGCGCCAGATACTGCAGGTGCTTCTTGCCGACCTTGGCGTCGTCGCTGTCGATCAACAGCACTTTCGCGGGCAGCCTGCCCTGGTCGCGCAGGTAGGCGAAATGGCTGCCGGCGTCGAGCGCCGAGAGCACCGCGCCGTCGATCAGGAATTGTCCGTCCTTGTACGCCTGCATGGTCAGGCTGAATTCGCCCTTCATCGACGACGCCAGGTGCTGCTCATGCTTGACCTGGTTGCGGTGGCAACCGGCCAGCAGCAACACGCTGCCCAGCATGATC
>CALCWL010000189.1 GCA_937906285.1 uncultured Rhodanobacter sp.
TTCTCTTTTGGTTACTTTTCTCTTGGCCACGCAAGAGAAAAGTGACTCGGTCGCCGAAGGCGATCGACCGCTCTTCGCTCTGAAAGCAAAAGCATCGCGCACAGGGTGCGTTCCTACAGCGGCGGGTGATCGACCGCGCTCGGCTTTGAATGGAGCCAAGAGCATCGCGCGCGAGCGCGCTCCTACAGGTACGACGCGACGGTTTGCTGCCGCTGCTGCGGCGAACGCCGCCACAGGACCCCGCCCATGACCCCCGAATCCATCATGGAACTCGGCCAGCACGCGCTCTACGTGGCGATGCTGGTGGCCGCGCCGCTGCTGCTCACCGCACTGGCGGTGGGTCTGCTGATCGGCGTGATCCAGGCGGCGACGCAGATCAACGAGATGACGCTCAGCTTCATCCCCAAACTGATCGCGATGGCGGTGGTGGCGCTGGTGGCGGGGCCGTGGATGCTGCGCCTGCTGGTGCAGTTCACCACGCAGTTGATCGAGAGCCTGCCGGGCGCGATCAGATGACTGCGCTGGATCTGGCGCAACTGCCGGCTTGGCTGGGCAGTCTGTTCTGGGCGCTGGGGCGGGTCAGCGGCCTGTGCCTGGTGGCGCCGGTGTTCAGCTCCACGGTGATCCCGGCGCGCATCCGCGTGGGCGTGGTAGTGGTGCTCTCGCTGGTGCTGGCACCGCTGGCGCCGACCACGATCGATCCATTGAGCGGCGCGGGCGTGGCCACGCTGGCGGGGCAGGTGGTGATCGGGGCGATGGTGGGTTTCGTGCTGAAGCTGGTGTTCGAAGCGGTGTCCTTCGGCGGCGAGCTGGTGGCTCAGAGCATGAGCCTGGGCTTTGCCCAGGTGGTCAGCCCGGGAGCCGGCCAGTCCACCGTGCTGAGCCAGTTCTACCTGCTGCTGGTGACCTTGCTGTTCCTGGTGATGGACGGCCATCTGCAGCTGATCGCGCTGCTGGCCGACAGTTTCCATGCCCTGCCGCCGGGCACGCCGGCGGTCAGCGCCAATGCGCTGCACGCGGTGGTGGCGTTCGGCACCGAGCTGTTTTCCGGTGCGGTGCGGGTGGCCCTGCCGGCGATGACCTCGCTGCTGGTGGTCAACATCGGCTTTGCCGCGATCAGCCGCGCGGCGCCATCGATGAACCTGTTCGCGGTGGGTTTTCCGATCACCGTGTCGCTGGGCTTCATCGCGCTGTGGCTGTCGCTGCGCAGCCTGCCGGGTGCGTTCGAGGCGTTGCAGGGCAGCGCCTGGTCGCTGATGCGCGAATTGATGGGGAGCTGACGCGATGTCCGACGACAGCGACCAGGAAAAAACCGAACAACCGACAGAGAAGAAACTTCGCGAATCGCGCGAGAAGGGCGAGGTCCCGCGATCGCGCGATCTGTCCGGCGCGCTGGTGGTGCTGGCCGGCGTGGCGGCGTTGCTGGGTAGCGGGCAGAGCGGTCTGGAACATGCGCGGCGCATCTTTGCGCTGGGCCTGGGCTATTCGCGCGAGGCGCTGTTCACCGATGCGCTGGCCGGGAGCGCCCTGCATGCAGCGATGCACGAGGCGCTGCTGCTGTTCGCGCCGGTAGCCATCGCCACCTTGCTGGCCGCGCTGGCCGGGCCGCTGCTGCTGGGCGGCCTCAACTTCAGCACCGAGGCGCTGCAGCCGAAGTTCGAGCGGCTCGATCCGATCAAGGGGCTGGGCAAGATCTTCGCGCTGCGCGGCCTGGTGGAGCTGGGCAAGGCGCTGCTCAAGCTGGCGTTCATCGGCGGCGTGCTGGCGCTGGTGCTGCAGCAGTGGCAGGGCGAGTTGCAGGCCACCGGGCGCGGCTCGGTGACGGCGGGCATTGCGCAGTCGATCGGGTTGCTGGGGCGCTCGGCGTTGTGGTTTGGCGCGGTGCTGGCGCTGATCGGCGCGATCGATGCCCTCTACCAGAAGTTCGACCACGCCAAGAACCTGCGCATGACCAAGCAGGAGATCAAGGACGAGATGAAGGAGAGCGAGGGCAACCCCGAGATGAAGGGGCGCATCCGCCAGGTGCAGCAGGCGCAGGCGCGCCGCCGCATGATGGAGGAACTGCCCCGCGCGGACGTGCTGGTGGTCAACCCCACCCACTTCGCGGTGGCGCTGCGCTACGACGACGGCCGCATGGGCGCGCCGCGGGTGGTCGCCAAGGGCGTCGACGTGCTGGCCGCACAGATCCGCCTGGTGGCGGCCGGCCACCGCATCCCGGTGGTGGAGGCGCCGCCGTTGGCACGCGCCTTGTATGCAACGACTGAACTGGGCCGCGAAATCCCCGCGTCGCTGTTTGTCGCGGTGGCCCAGGTGCTCGCCTGGGTCTACCAGCTCAAGCAAGCCGCGGCGCAGGGCGAGAGCCCGCCGGCCGCACCCAACCCCGAGGTCGACCCTGACCTGATGGGCCCCTACCGCGATGCGTGACGAGTCAAAACGATGACGGGTGCAGACGTACTGGGCAATTTCAGACACCTCGCGCGACGGGGCGTTGGCGCCCCGGTGATGATGCTGGCGATGCTCGGCATGCTGATGCTGCCGATGCCGCCGTTTCTGCTGGACATCCTGTTCAGCTTCAACATCGCCTTGTCGCTGGTGATCCTGCTGGCGGTGGTCTACGTGATGCGGCCGCTGGAATTCGCCGCGTTCCCCACCGTGGTGCTGATGGCCACGCTGCTGCGCCTGGCGCTCAACATTGCCTCCACCCGCGTGGTGCTGCTGCACGGCCACGACGGCCCCGGCGCCGCCGGCAAGGTGATCGAGGCATTCGGCGAATTCGTCATCGGCGGCAACTTCGCGGTGGGCCTGGTGGTGTTCGCGATCATCGTGGTGATCAACTTCGTGGTGATCACCAAGGGCGCCACCCGCGTGTCCGAGGTGACCGCGCGGTTCACCCTGGATGCGATGCCCGGCAAGCAGATGGCGATCGATGCCGATCTCAACGCCGGCCTGCTGACCCAGGAGCAGGCGCGCGAGCGCCGCCAGGAAGTGCGCGAGGAAGCGGACTTCTACGGCTCGATGGACGGTGCCTCCAAGTTCGTGCGCGGCGACGCCACCGCCGGCATCCTGATCCTGTTCATCAACATCGTCGGCGGCTTCTTTGTCGGCGTGATGCAGCATGGCCTGTCCGCCGGCGAGGCGGCCCGGACCTACACCCTGCTCACCATCGGCGATGGCCTGGTGGCGCAGGTGCCGGCGCTGCTGCTGTCGGTGGCCGCGGCGGTGATCGTCACGCGCGTGTCCAAGTCGCAGGACATGGGCAAGCAGGTGATCGGCCAGGTATTCGGCCAGCCGCGCGCGCTGGCGGTGGCCGCCGTGGTGCTGGGCGTGATGGGCGTGATCCCCGGCATGCCGAACGTGGCCTTCCTGCTGCTGGGCGGCATCTGCGGCGGCATGGCGTGGCTGCTGTTCAAGCGCGAGCGCGAGACGCGCGAGCGGCTGGCCGAGTCGGTGGCCGAGGCGCCGGCGGCTGCCGCGCCGACCGAGCGGCTGGAGCTGGGCTGGGAAGACGTGGCCAGCGTCGATCCGCTGGGCCTGGAAGTGGGCTACCGGCTGATCCCGCTGGTCGACACCCACCAGGGCGGCGAGCTGATGGGGCGGATCAAGTCGGTGCGGCGCAAGTTGTCGCAGGAGCTGGGTTTCCTGGTGCCGGCGGTGCACATCCGCGACAACCTGGACCTTGGCCCCAATGCCTATCGGATCACCCTGATGGGCGTGCCGATGGGCGAGGCCGAGGTGCACAACGACCGCCTGATGGCGATCAATCCCGGCCAGGTGCACGGCACCTTGCAGGGCATCGCCACGCAGGACCCGGCGTTCGGGCTGGAGGCGGTGTGGATCGAGAGCGGCCAGCGCGAGCTGGCGCAGAGCTACGGCTACACCGTGGTCGATCCGGCCACGGTGATCGCCACGCACCTGTCGCACATCCTGGGCGGCCACGCGCACGAACTGCTCAGCCACCAGGACGTGCAGCAGCTGCTGGACCGCCTCGCCGCCACCGCGCCGAAGCTGGTCGAAGACCTGGTGCCCAAGCGGCTGTCGCTGGGCGTGGTGGTCAAGGTGCTGCAGAACCTGCTGGCCGAGCGGGTGCCGATCCGCAACATGCGCAGCATCGTCGAATCCTTGGCGGAGCACGCGGGGCAGAGTCAGGATCCCGGCGTTCTGACCGCCGCCGTGCGCGTCGCGCTGGGCCGCCAGATCGTGCAGGAGATCACCGGGCTGGGCACCGAAGTGCCGGTGATCACGCTGGCGCCGGAGCTCGAACAGATCCTGCTCGGCTCGCTTTCCGGTGGCGGCGGCGTGGCCGGCGCCGCGGTGGAACCGGGCCTGGCCGACCGCCTGCAGCAGAGCGTGGCCGACGCCGCGCGCCGCCAGGAGATGACCGGCGAACCCGCCGTATTGCTGGTCGCGCCGCCCCTGCGACCCTGGCTCGCGCGCTTCACCCGCCATGTGGCACAAAACCTGCACGTACTGGCCTACAACGAGGTGCCCGACAACCGTCGGGTGCGTTTGGTACAGGCGTTGGGGCGATGAGAAGCCGGGAATCGGGAATAGGGAATAGGGCATCGGAACAGCCGGATTCGCGGCAACCCTGCAGTGCCCTTGCCTTTACCGATTCCCGATTCCCCGTTCCCGATTCCCGCGAGCGAAGCGAGCACCCATGAAAATCAAACGTTACGTGGCCCCCGACATGCGTCAGGCGATGCGCGAGGTGCGCGAGGAGCAGGGGGACGAGGCGGTGATCCTGTCGACGCGGCGCATTGCCGAGGGCATCGAGATCATCGCGGCGCTGGATTACGACGAGGCGCTGATGCGCGAAGCGTCGCGCCAGGGCGCCGCGCGTGCGCCGGCCGAGCCGCCACCACCGCCGTTGCCGAACATCACCCCGACGACCGCGGCACCGGCGCCGCGCGCGCCGGTGGCGGAGACGCCCGCGCCTCCTGCCGCGGTGGCACCGCCGGCGCCGCGTCGTCCACGCGTCGAGCCGGCGCCTGCCGCGCCGGTCGCCGAGCGTGTAGTGGCCGCGCCGCTGATGGAACGCGCCGCGCAGGACACGGCGCGCCTGCGCAACGAGCTGGGCAGCATGCGCGAGATGCTGGAAGTGCAGCTGTCCAGCCTGGCCTGGAACGACCTGGAGCGGCGCCAGCCGCTGCGCGCGCGCGTGCTGCGCGAGATGACCCGCATCGGCATCGAGGCCGACGTGGCGCGTTCGCTGGTCGACGACTTGCCCGAACAGATCAATGCCGAGCAGGCGCGCTACCTGCCGCTGGGCATGCTCAGCCGCCGTCTGGCGGTGAGCGGCCGCGCGCTGGCTGACGATGCGCCGATGGTCACCGCCCTGGTCGGTCCCACCGGCGTGGGCAAGACCACCACCATCGCCAAGCTGGCCGCCCGCGCGGTGATGCGCCACGGCGCCGATCAGGTCGCCCTGGTCAGCACCGACCACTACCGCATCGGCGCGGCCGCGCAGCTGGAACACTACGGCCGCCTGCTCGGCGTGCGCGTGTACCCGGCCTACGACGGCGACAGCCTGCGCAAGGTGCTGGAGCTGCTGCGCGATCGCCACACCGTGCTGATCGACACCGCCGGCGTGGCCAGCCACGACCCGCGGCTCAACCAGCAACTGGACACCCTGGCGCAGGCCAACGAGCTGCGCGCGACCCTGGTGCTGGCTGCGAACACGCATGCGCAGTCGCTCGACGACGCGGTGCGCGCCTACCTGCCGCTGCAACCGCAGGCCTGCATCCTGACCAAGCTCGACGAGGCGCCGAACCTGGGCGGTGCGCTGTCGGTGCTGATCCGGCGCCGGCTCGCGCTGGACTACACCACCGATGGCCAGCGCGTGCCGGAGGACATCAGCGTGGCCGACGCGCGCGTGCTGGTGTGCCGCGCGGCGCAATCGATCAAGACCGGCGTTCCCGACGACAGCCTGATGGCCGACCGGTTCGGACTGGCGGTAGCCGGCGCATGAGCGGAGCAACTGCAATGGACCAGGCCTTCGGGCTGCAACAGACCCTGGGCATGGCTGCCAGCCCGGCGACCCCGCCGGCCGCGCTGCCGCCGGGTCACCAGGCCAGCAACCTGTCCGGCAATGGCGCGCCGACGCGTCCGCCGTGCCGCACGATCGCGGTGGCCGGCGGCAAGGGCGGCGTGGGCAAGAGCACGGTCGCGGTGAACTTGGCGATGGCGCTCTCCATCGCCGGCCGCGAGGTGATGCTGCTGGACGCCGACATGGGCCTGGCCAACGTCGACGTGATGCTGGGGCTCACCCCCTCGCGCCACATCGGCCACCTGCTCGACGGCGAGTGCACGCTGGAGGAATTGCTGCTGCCCGCCGCACGCGGGCTGCAGGTGGTGCCGGCAGGCTCCGGTGCGCGCCGGCTGGCCCAGCTCGACAACGGCCAGCACGCGGCGATCATCCGCGCGTTCGACGAACTGGCGCGCCCGCCCGAATTCCTGCTGGTGGATACCGCCGCCGGCCTGTCCGACAACGTGACCATGTTCGCGGCGGCTGCCGCGGACGTGATCCTGGTGGTGTGCGACGAGCCCGCCTCGCTGACCGACGCCTACGGCCTGACCAAGGTGCTCAGCCGCGATTTCGGCGTGCGGCGCATCCGCATGGTGGCCAACATGGTGCGCAACGAGGGCGACGCGCGGGCCCTGCACCAGAAGCTGGCGCGGGTCAGCGACCGCTTCCTGGACGTGGTGATCGATTTCAGTGGATGGGTGCCGCACGACGAGCGTCTGCGCCAGGCCATCCGCAGGCAGTGCGCCGTCGTCGACGTGTGGCCGTCGAGCCATTCGGCGCTGGCATTCAAGAAATTGGCGGAACTGGTCGATAAGTGGGCGGAGACGGACCGCGCAGTGTTCGACCGGATTGCCTTCTTTGGCGGCCGGAACGCAACGGCTGATGGGGTGCCGAGATGAGTGTGGCTTCGGAGTATCTGCAGGTTTCCCGCGAAAGTGCCGACGAGCTGGTACGCCGGCATGCACCGCTGGTGCGGCGGATCGCCTATCACCTGATGGGGCGGTTGCCGGCCAGCGTGGACGTGGGCGACCTGATCCAGTCGGGAATGATCGGTTTGCTGGAAGCGTCGCGCAATTTCGCCCAGAACCGCGGGGCGAGCTTCGAAACGTATGCGGGTATCCGCATCCGTGGCGCGATGCTGGACGAGTTGCGACGCACCGACTGGGCGCCGCGCTCGGTCCATCGCAAGACCCGCGAGGTGGCGGAGGTGATCCGCCAGATCGAGGTCGAGACGGGCGCGGAAGCGGACGAGAAGGAGGTGATGCGGCGCCTGGGCATCAGCGCCGAGGAATACCACCAGGTGCTGGCCGATGCCGCCTGCGTGCGGCTGCTCAGCCTCACCGGGTCGGACGACGGCGACGAAGGCGGCGTGATGGACGTGGCCGACGAGGGCAGCCTCGGGCCATCGGAGAACATCGAGCGCGAGGGCATGCGCGAGGATCTGGCCGAGGCGATCGGCGGCCTGCCCGAACGCGAGCAGCTGGTGATGTCGCTGTACTACGAACAGGAGTTGAACCTGAAGGAGATCGGCGCGGTGCTCGGCGTGAGCGAGTCGCGTGTCTGCCAGATCCACGGGCAGGCGGTGCTCCGGCTGCGTGCACGACTTTCCGGCTGGCGCGGCTGACCACGCCTGACGGACCAAAACCAAGGGGCCGCCTGACGGCCCATGTGGAGAGAAGCGTTGGACAAGAACATGAAAATCCTGGTGGTGGACGACTTCTCCACCATGCGGCGCATCGTCAGGAACCTGCTGGTGGAGCTGGGTTTCAGCAACCCGCTGATCCAGGAGGCCGACGACGGCGAGAACGCGATCGCGATGCTGCGCGCCCAGCCGTTCGACCTGGTGGTCACCGACTGGAACATGCCCAACATGACCGGCATCGACCTGCTCAAGGCGATCCGCGCCGAAGCGTCGCTGAAGGGCCTGCCGGTGCTGATGGTCACCGCCGAGAACAACCGCGACCAGATCATCGCCGCCGCCCAGGCCGGCGTGAATGGCTACATCGTCAAGCCGTTCACCGCGGTCACGCTGAAGGAAAAACTCACCAAGATCTTCGAGCGCATCGCCGCCGGCGGGGTGGCCGCATGAACGCCGCGCCCGCCCTCGCGATGGACAAGGACCTGCCGACCGAACTGCGCGAACTGCTGAACAGCCCGAACGGCGCCGAGTTCGAGCAGGCGCTGGACGCCATCGTGCGCCAGCGCGAGCAGCACATGTTCCGCGCGCTGGGCCAGCTCGCGCGCGACCTGCACGACGCCGTGCGCCGGCTGGGCACCGACCTGGCGCAGGACGGTTTCCCCGGCAACGTCGCCGACGCGCGCCAGTACCTGCAGGACGCGCTGGAGATGAGCGCCAACGCCGCGCACCGCACCATCGACTTCGCCGAACGCATGCGTCCGCAGGCCGAATCGCTGACCATCAACGCCGCCGAAATGCTCAAGTGGTCGCAGGACAACGAACCCTCCGCGGTGCTCGCGCGCGAGTCGGTGATGTTCGCCGAGGGTTGCCGCGAAGGGCTGGCCGAACTGGTGGTGGCGCAGTCGTGGCAGGACCTCACCGGGCAGCGCATCAAGAAGGTCGACAACTTCATCGGCTCCGTCGAGTCGACCCTGCTCGAACTGGTGCGCCTCACCGGCGCGCTGGCCGGCAGCGATCTGCCGGCCAGCGCGGCCAAGGTCTCCAGCCAGGAGGAGGCCGACCGCCTGCTCAGCGAATTCGGATTCTGAGGACGGCCTGAGCATGGACACGGAATTCGACCTCGAGCTGCGCCAGGATTTCCTGGTCGAGGCCGGCGAGCTGCTGCAGCGGCTCGGCGAGCAACTGGTCGCGCTGGAGACTTCCCCGCGCGACAGCGAGCTGCTCAACGCCGTGTTCCGCGCTTTCCACACGGTCAAGGGCGGCGCCGGTTTCCTCGCGCTGGAGCCGATGGTGGTGCTGTGCCACCACGCCGAGGATCTGCTCAACGAGGCGCGCAACGGCAAGCTCGCGCTGGACGCCGCGCACATGGACGGCCTGCTGCAGGCGCTGGACCTGCTCAACGACATGATGGCCGCGGTGAGCGACGGCAGCGCGATGGCGATGCCGCCGCCGGCCCTGCTGCAGGCGCTGACGCCGCACGCCGCGGCGCCGGCACCGGTGGCCGCGCCGCAGCCGGCCGCGGCCTCCGCCGAAGCCGGCGCCATCGACGACAACGAATTCGAGGCGCTGCTGGACACCTTGTACGGCACCGCCGCCCCCGGCACCGTCGCGCCGGCTCCGCTTCCCGCCGCGCCGCCGGCCGGCATCGACGACGACGAGTTCGAGGCCTTGCTCGACAGCCTGCACGGCAAGCCGGGCCAGCCTGCCGCACCTTCACCTTCACCGGCACCCGCAACGACCGCGCCGTCGACGAACGCTGCCCCGGCGCGTCCGGCCGCGGCGGCGGATCACTCGGTGCGCGTGGACACCGCGCGACTCGACCTGCTGGTCAACCACGCCGGCGAGCTGGTGCTGCTGCGCAATCGCCTGCTCAGCCTGGCCGCGCGCCTCGGCGACGAATCGCTGGCCACCGCCGCGGGCGAACTCGATCGCGTCACCGATGCGCTGCAGGGCGCGGCGATGAGCATGCGCATGCAGCCGGTCGGACGCCTGTTCCAGCGCTTCCCGCGGATCGTGCGCGACCTCGCGCGCCAGCTCGGCAAGGAGGTCGAACTGGTGCTGGAAGGCGAGGGCACCGACCTCGACCGCAGCCTGGTCGAGGCGCTGGCCGATCCGCTGATTCACCTGCTGCGCAACGCCCTCGACCATGGCGTGGAAATGCCGGACGAACGCGAGCGCAACGGCAAGCCGCGAAAGGGCCGCATCGTGCTCTCCGCCAGCCAGCGCGGCGAGCGCATCGTGATCGCGGTCAGCGACGACGGCCACGGCATGGACCCGGACATCCTGCGCCGCAAGGCGGTCGAGAAGGGCCTGCTGGACAGCGCCCAGGCCGCCCGCCTGAGCGAGGCCGAGTGCTACGAACTGATCTTCCGTCCCGGCTTCAGCACCGCCGCGGCGGTGTCGGACATCTCCGGCCGCGGCGTCGGCATGGACGTGGTCAAGACCCGCGTGGCCGAGCTGGGCGGCACCTTGCGCGTGCAATCGCGGCTGGGTCACGGCAGCGAGCTGGAACTGACCGTGCCGCTGACCCTTGCCGTGCTGCGCGTGCTGATGGTGCGCGTGGCCGACCGCCTGCTGGCGCTGCCGCTGGGCAACGTGCAGGAGGTGTTCGAACTGGCCGACGGCCAGGATCGCGAGCTGGACGGCCGCCTGGTCGCCGAGCACCGCGGCCGCGCGCTGCCGCTGACCGATCTCGCGCGCTGGGTGGGCACCGCTGCCGGTGCCGGCCGCCACGTGGTGGTGCTGCACATCGGCCACCAGCGCCTGGGCTGCCTGGTGCACGAGGTGCGCGGGCGCGAGGACGTCATCGTCAAGCCGCTCGGCCCGCTGTTCGCCGACGCCTCGGGCATCGCCGGCGCCACCGTCACCGGCGACGGGCGGCTGGCCCTGGTGATCGACCTGGCCGGCCTCGTCGCCGCGGCCGACACCTGTTCCGCCTCGCTGCAGAAGGAAGTCTGACGGCATGGACAGAATCAGCACCATCGGCACCATCCTGGGCTTCGTGGTGATCGTCCTGGGTACCGTGCTCAAGGGCTCCACCGTGGAAGCGCTGTGGAACCCGGCCGCCTTCGTGATCGTGTTCTTCGGCACGCTGGCCGCGCTCTTGGTGCAGAACCAGGGCGCAGTGATGAAACATGCGCTGAAGATGATGAAGATGATCTACCGGCCGCCGCAGCACGAGCCGCGTGACCTGATCAGCCGCATCGTGGGCTGGAGCGAAATCTCGCGCCGGCAGGGCCTGCTCGGGCTGGAGCCGCAGATCGAATCCGAGAGCGACCCGTTCGTCAGCAAGGGCCTGCAGCTGCTGGTCGACGGCGGCGAGCCGGACACCATCCGCAGCGTGCTGGAAGTGGACATGGACACGCGCGAGGCGATCGACCTGGCCGGCGCCAAGGTCTACGAGAACGCCGGCATCTACTCGCCCACGCTGGGCATCATCGGCGCGGTGATGGGCCTGATGGCGGTGATGCAGAACCTGGCCGATCCGAGCAAGCTCGGCCACGGCATCGCCGCGGCCTTCGTGGCCACCATCTACGGCGTGGCGCTGGCCAACCTGTTCATGCTGCCGATGGCCGCAAGGCTGAAGAGCCTGGTGGGCAAGCAGTCGCAGATGCGCGAGATCCTGGTCGAAGGCCTGGTCTCGATCGCCCAGGGCGACAACCCGCGCCAGATCGAGGCGCGCCTGCAGGGTTACGTCGCGTGAGGCGGCATCGCCACGAGGAGCATCAGAACCACGAGGCGTGGGCGATCCCCTATGCCGATCTGATGACCCTGCTGCTGGCCTTCTTCGTGGTGATGTACGCGGTGTCGGTGGTCAACGAGGGCAAGTTCCGCGTGATGTCCGAATCGCTGCTGCAGGCCTTCAACGGCAACAGCCAGGTCATCGCGCCGCCGCCCGCGTCGGAAGGCCAGCGCCAGCCGGCCGCGGCCGTGCCGATCCGCCATGCCGTCAACCGCAGCAACCCGGTGACGCTGCCGCTGCCGCTGCAGCGCCCGCCGGCGCCGGGACGCGGCGGCGCGCAAAGCATGCACGATATCGAGAACCAGGTACGCAAGGCGCTGCAGCCGCTGATCGACCGCAAGCTGGTGGTGGTGCGCCACACGCCGAACTGGCTGGAGATCGAGATCCGCACCGACATCCTGTTCCCCAGCGGCGTGGCGCAGCTTTCCACCTCGGCCAACGCGGTGCTGGAGAACCTGGCCGGCATCCTGGCCCGCTTCCCCAATGCGTTGCGCGTGGAAGGCTTCACCGACAACGTGCCGATCAGCACGGCGCAGTATCCGTCCAACTGGGAGCTCTCCGCCGCGCGCGCAGCCAGCGTGGCGCGCTTGTTCGCGATGACCGGCGTGGCGCCCGACCGGCTGGGCATCATCGGCTGGGGCGAGGTGCGCCCGCTGGCCACCAACGACACCGCCGAGGGGCGCAACCAGAACCGCCGCGTGCTGGTGGTGGTGATGAACGAGCGCACGGGCGAGCCGCGCCAGCAGCTCGATGCGCAGCGATGGAGCGAGCTGGCCGGCCCGGCCGCGGCGCCTGTCGCGAATGCTGCCACACCCGCGCCTGCACCCGCTGAGATCGGAAGAGCGTCGTGTAGGGAAAGAG
>CALCWL010000190.1 GCA_937906285.1 uncultured Rhodanobacter sp.
CCAAGCGCGAGGTGCAGTCCTACCGCCGCATCGCCGAAGCCGTGGGCGAGGAGCCGCACCACTTGCTGTTCCTGTCCGACATCGTCGAGGAGCTGGATGCCGCGCGCGCTGCCGGTTTCCAAACCGCCTGGCTGGTGCGCGAGCCGCAGCCGCTGCCGGCGGCGGCAAGCCATCGCGTCCATCGCGACTTCGACACGATCGACCCGGCCAACTGAGATGCGTCGGAGCGTGCGTACTTTGCTGACCATCGCGGCGGCATTCGGTGCCGGCGTGGCGCTGGCCGCGTGGCTGCCGGTCGGCCACCACCCCGATGCTGCCAAGACGCCGCCCGCCACACCGCTTCGAGCCGAAACACCGGCCGAACCGACAGTGGCGTCCGATGCCTGGCCGGCAGCCGCGCCCAGTCCGGAGCAGGTGCTGTACGCCCAGCCGCAGATGATGCGGGACGCCCTGGCCCGATTGACGCCGCGCGTCGCAGGCAAGCCCAACCTCTACCTTCTGGCGTTCGCTGGCGACGGCGGCGAGGACGTGTTCCGCAACGAGGCCGAATACGCGGCGCAGCTGTTCGGTTCGCGCTTCGGCCCCACCGCCCACAGCCTCGTGCTGGCGAACAACCCCGCCACGTTGACCACCCGTCCACTGGCCAGTTGGAGCAATCTCGAAGCGGCGCTCGACGGCTTGCAGCGGGTCATGCGACCGGAGGAGGACATCCTGCTGCTCTACTTCACCAGTCATGGCGACGAGGACCACACCTTGCTGGTCGACATGGACCCGCTGCCGCTGGACCAGATCGGCGCGCAGGATCTCGCCGAGATTCTGGCGGCGCGTCCCTTCAAGTGGAAAGTGGTCGTGGTCAACGCCTGCTACTCCGGCGGCTTCGTGCCGCCGCTGCGCGGCCCCGGCACCCTGGTACTCACCGCCGCGCGCAGCGACCGCAGCTCGTTCGGTTGCGGCAGCGATTCGGACATCACCTACTTCGGCAAGGCCTGGCTGGTCGATGCGC
>CALCWL010000191.1 GCA_937906285.1 uncultured Rhodanobacter sp.
AAGTAGCCTTCCATCGTGGCGGACGCGGCGCGGTCGGCAGCCGTCCACGCGTAGACCGGATTGCCCGCCAGGTTGCCCAGCGCGTACTCGATCTCGCCGCTGTGCACGGCGCCGGGATCGGGCGTTTCACCCGGCGCCGGCGCCAGCTTGGCCGGACGCGGCTGGTCGAAATAATAGAAATACACCGGCGCGCCGCCGTGGCGGCGCTGCAGATCCATCCAGCGCCAGGTGGTGTGCGCGATGAACATGTCGCCGGCCAGCGCGGTGGCAGAGGATTTCACCTGCGTCGTGTCGGCGCCGGGGTACAGCGTCAGTGCACGCGCCGCCTGCGCGCCGAACAGCCGTTGCAGTGCCGTGCGGTAATGCGCCGGGGTCGGCGGCTGGTCCTTCAGGATCGCGGTGTAGTAACCCTCCTGCGAATTGCTCCCCAGCAGCAGCGGCACCTGTGCCTGCTCGCCGCGGGCCATGCTGGCCGCGGGTGGCTCGCGCAGGAACCAGCCGTCGAGATTGACGTCGGCGTCGCCGTGCTGCTCGCGCGTGGCCTGCAGCAGGCGGTCCGCCGGCAGCGCACGCAGCGCGGCCAGCGAGTCGGCATCGAGATGCCGCGCGAACGCCTCGCCGCGGCGCTCCATCGTCGCCAGCGGCACCGGCGCGATCGGCGCGATCAGGGCGCCGCTTTCGCCGATCGCGCGGGCGAACAGCCCGCGCGACAGCGGCGAGGTCATCAGCGCGCTCACCGCGATCGAACCGGCCGACTCGCCGGCGATCGTCACCTGCGCCGGATCACCGCCGAAAGCGGAGATGTTGGCGCGCACCCAGCGCAGCGCGGCGACCTGGTCGAGCAGGCCATAATTGCCCGCCGCGTGCTGCGGCGACTCGGCGGCGAGCGCCGGCGTGGCGAAGAAACCGAACACGCCCAGGCGATAGTTCACCGTGACCGTGACGATGCCGCGGCTGGCCAGGCTGGCACCGTCGTAGCGCGGCTCCGAACCGTCGCCGGCGACGAAGCCGCCGCCGAAGAAATACACCAGCACCGGTAATCCGGCGGTCGCGCCCGCTGGTTTCCACACGTTGAGATAGAGGCAGTCCTCGCCCATGCCGGCGGAGCGGAACCGCATGTCGCCGAACAGCGGCAGCTGCATGCAGCGCGGGCCGAAGTGCTTCGCCTGGCGCACACCGCTCCAGGTCGAAGCGGGCTGCGGCGGCTTCCAGCGCAGCGCACCGATCGGCGGCGCGGCATAGGGAATGCCCTGGAACTCTTCCAGCGCCACGCCGTTTGCCGTCGCAAGCCTGCCTTCGACCCGGCCGTCGACTATCGAGACACGCGGCGGCGAAGGCGAGCCGGCGTGGGCCGCGAGAGCGACGAAGCCGACCACCGCAGCAAGCATCCGGACGTATGGGTGCGCCTTTCGCGGTGGGCGCGGTGCGGGGGATTCAGGCATGGCGGCGGCCGCTGGATACCAGCCTCGCAGCCTAGGAGCGTGAGCGGCAGAAACACAAGCGGCTGCGGCTGCGGCTGCGGCTTCGCGCGGTGTCTGCCGTCCACGCTCCCAGGCGCCCGAATGGCTGCTGCCATCCCCGATCGTCGCGACGCCTCACGCCTCGGGTGCGGCGCAGACGTCCGGCGCCGTCGAGGTGGCGCACCCGGCCTGCACGGCGACGGTGGGTGCGGCCTGGTTCGTCCGCGCCAACGGCGACGACGACGGGCCGGCGGTCAGCATCGCGCCCATCACCAACACGCAGACACTGGAGCAGGCGACGAACAGTATGGACAGGAAGATGGATTCGAATTTCATGACGCGTTCTCCGCTGGGCGAATTCCCTGTACTGTCCAAGGAGCAACTGCCGTGCCAACCGGAAAAATCGAAATAACATCATGGTTATAAACACATTTTAACGGACACCTCGGTCACGAACGGCTGTCCGCGGACAGCGCTGCCCGGCCATGGGCGGACAGTGGCCAACGCGCGCGACCGCCAGTCACGTTTCATTAACGTACCAAACGGTACATTATTCTCCATGTCGTGAGACACACTTCCCACCGTGCGGCGAGGCTCCCCCTCCTCCTCCGCACCAGACGCAGACGGACCCCCAACCCGCAGACTCCCCTCTGCGGGTTTTTTCGTGCCCGGTGCCGCTACTCGCCTGGCGCGTACTTTTCGTGCAGCGACACCGGCGCCACCTGGCGCTGCGTGCGCCGGCGGATCGCCAGGTTGATCAGCTCCACGAACACCGAGAACGCCATCGCCGCGTACACGTAGCCCTTCGGGATGTGCTGGCCGAAGCCGTCCGCCATCAGCACCAGGCCGATCATGATCAGGAAGCTCAGCGCCAGCACCTTGACTGTGGGGTGACGCTCGACGAACTCGCCCAGCGGCCTGGCAAACATCAGCATGAACACGATCGAGGCGAGGATGGCGGTGACCATCACCCAGCGTTGATCAACCATGCCCACCGCGGTGATGATCGAGTCCAGCGAGAACACGATGTCCAGCAGCATGATCTGCATGATCACCCCGCCGAAGGTGGCCGTCGCCATGGCCGCACCGCTTGTGCCGACGTGCTCGGTGGCGCCCTCCAGTTTCTGGTGGATCTCGTGGGTGGCCTTGCCGATCAGGAACAATCCGCCGCCGATCAGGATCAGGTCGCGCCACGAGAAGGCGTGGCCGAACAGCTCGAACAGCGGGGCGGTGAGTCCGACGATCCAGGCGATCGCCAGCAACAGGCCCAGCCGCGACACGGCCGCCAGCATGATGCCAAGGCGCCGCGCCTTGTCGCGCCGTTCCGGCGGCAGCTTGCCCGCCAGGATCGAGATGAAAATGATGTTGTCGATGCCCAGCACCAGCTCGAGCGCGGTCAGCGTGGCGAGGGCGATCCAGATTTCCGGGTTGGCCAGTTGTTCCATGGGTGGTCTCTATCG
>CALCWL010000192.1 GCA_937906285.1 uncultured Rhodanobacter sp.
CATGGGCTCGCTGCCCGAGGCCGACCAGTACTGGCTGGCGCAGAACTTCATCGCACTGTTCGAACGCGACTACGCACGCATCGCGCAACTGCATGTGGCCGCCGGCTGGATGCCCGCCGACGTGCGGCTGGACGAACTGGAAGCCGCCGTGCGCACCGTATGCGAGCCGTATTTCACCCGCCCGCTGTCGCAGATCTCGCTGGCCGAGCTGGTGGTCAAGCTGTTCCAGACCGCGCGCCGTTTCGAGCTGACCCTGCAGCCGCAGCTGATCCTGTTGCAGAAGACCCTGCTCAACATCGAGGGCGTCGGCCGCATGCTCGATCCGGAGATCGACATCTGGGCAGTCGCGCATCCGGTGCTCAAGCGGATCCTGCGCCAGCGCTACAGCCCGCTGCGCACCCTGCGCGACGTGCGCAAACGGTTGCCCGAATGGCTGCACCACGCGCCGGAGTTTCCCGACCTGGTACGTGATGCGCTGCGTCAGATCGGCCGCGGCGAGCGGCGTGAGCCAGCCGATCCGCTGGCCCTCGGACTGGCGCAGGAGAATGCCCGTCGCCAGCACAGGACGCTGGCCTGCAGCCTGCTCGGCAGCGCACTGCTGATCGGCGCCGCGCTGCTGTGGACGCTGGCCCCGCAACATGGCATCTGGCCGCCGCTGGGCGCCGGTATCGCCGGTTTCCTCTCCTTCGCCATCGGCTGGCCGCGCTCGCGTTGACCGTGCAGGAGCCCGCTCGCGGGCGATGCTTTTCACGGGCACCCGCAGCATCGCCCGCGAGCGGACTCCCACGAATAACCAGAGCGCGGAAGCTCGAACGCATGATCGACATCCTCTACCAGGACGACGCGCTGATCGCGGTGAACAAGCCCGCGAACCTGGCCGTGCATCGCTCGACGTTCGTGGGGCCCGCCGACGCGTTCCTGATCGACCTGCTGCGCGAGCAGGTCGGCGGCAACGTGTACCTGGCGCACCGGCTCGACCGCGCCACCAGCGGCGTGCTGCTGGTGGCGCGCAGCAAGGAGGTCGCCGCCGCGCTTGGCGAGCAGTTCATGCAGCGCACGGTGCACAAGCAATACCTGGTGGTGGTGCGCGGCTGGCCGGAGCCGGCCGAAGGCGTGATCGACTATCCCCTGCCCGGCTCGCGCGAAACCGGCCCGCGCCGCGAAGCGCGCACGCGCTACCGGCGCCTGGCCACGATCGAGCTGCCGATCGCACTTGGCCGCTACCCGCAGCAACGCTACGCACTGCTGCTGGCGGAGCCTGAGAGCGGCCGCTTCCGCCAGATCCGCAAGCACCTGGCGCACATCCATCACCCGGTGATCGGCGACTGCCAGCACGGCCGCGGCGACCACAACCGCCTCTACAAGCAGCACTTTGCCTGCCACCGGATGCTGCTGCACGCGTGGCGGCTTTCGTTCGCGCATCCGGTGAGTGGCGCGCCGATGCAACTGGAGGCGCCGCTGGACGAGGCATTCGCGCGATTGCTGGCGCAGTTCGGCTGGGGCTTGAAGCAGGAGTGAGTGAAGGGGAGTGGGGAGTGAGAGAAAAGCCGGGGTACGGCTTGCCTTCGCTCTCTCTCACTCCTCACTCCTCACTCCTCTCCACTCACTTCTCGCTTCTCCCCTAAACTTCCCCCCATGCTGACCATCAGCCGCACCCTCGCCCTGCCCGAGTCCGAACTGATCGAGCGCTTCCTGCGCGCCGACGGCCCGGGCGGTCAGCATGTGAATCGCACCGAGAGCGCGGTGGAATTGCGCTTCGACGTGGCGGGCTCGCCGTCGCTGTCGGAGGAGGTGCGCGCGCGGCTGCTGGCCCGGCGCGACCGCCGGCTTACCGCCGAAGGGATGCTGGTGATCCAGGGCCGGCGCTTTCGCGACCAGGCCCGCAATCGCGACGACGTGCGCGAGCGGCTGGCCGAACTGATTCGCGGCGTGCTGCTGCCGCCGAAGAAACGCGTCGCCACCAAACCGACCCGCGCCTCGAAGGAACGCCGCCTGGCCGGCAAACAGCAGCGCGGCAGGATCAAGCAGACCCGTTCGCGCAAACCGGAGTTCGAATGAAGCGTCGCGTCTTCACTCCAGCCCAGTTGCCCGCCCGCATGCCGAAGCTGCGCGACGGTTGGCAACGACGCATCTGCCGCGGCGTGTTGCGCCTGTGCGGCTGGAGTCTCACCGGCGAATTTCCCGACGTCCCCAAACTGGTGTTGATCGCCGCCCCGCACTCCTCGTGGTGGGACGGGGTGTGGGGGCTGCTGATCAAGGTGGCGATCGGCGCCGACGTGCACTTCATGGGCAAACAGGAATTGTTTCGCGGCCCGCTGGGCGGGCTGCTGCGTCGGCTCGGCGGCGTCCCCATCGACCGCAGCGCGGCCAAGGGCGTGGTCGAACAGATGATCGACCAGTTCCGCCAGCGCGAGAAACTGTGGCTGGGCATCGCCCCCGAAGGCACGCGCAAGCCGGTGACGCGCTGGAAGAGCGGCTTCTGGCACATTGCCCACGATGCCGGCGTGCCGATCTTCCCGGTCGCGTTCCACTACCCCGACCGGACCATCCGGCTCGGCCCACTGTTCGACGCCGGCACCGACATGGGCGCAACCATGCAGCGCCTGCGCGAGTGGTACGCGCCGTTCAGGGGCAAGCATCGCGACGTTTGAAGCCCCACGCTGGGCACGGGATTCACGGCGCGGTTTCGGGCCTCACCGCTGTGAATGCCCCGGATCATCGTGTTCGCGATGGGTCAGCAGCCCGGGGCGAATCAGGTCGATGAAGGCGCGGGCCTCGGCGCTGAGGAACTTGCCCTTGCGCATCACCACGCCGTAGCTGCGCTGGGGAAAGAACTGCTTCATGTTGCGCACGGCCAGGCGCTCGCGGTCGGCGTCGGTAATGCAGATGCCGGTGACGATGGAGATGCCCATGCCCATCGCCACGTATTCCTTGATCACGTCCCAGCCGCCGACTTCGATCGCCACGTGGTACGGCACCTGGCGCTGCTGGAACACCAGATCCACCAGTCGGTAGGTGGACAGCCGCTGCGGCGGCAGGATCAGTCCATAGGGGGAAATGTCCTCCAGCGTGATCTTCTCCTTTGGCGCCAGCGGGTGATCGGGTGCCATGATCAGCATCGGGTCGTAGTGCTGCACCGGCGCCCACGCGATGTCGTTGGGCACGTCAAGCATCGAGCCGACCGCGAAGTCGGCCTCGTCGGCGCGCAGCAGGGCCATGCCGTCCTTGCCGGTGACGTTGGCCAGCTGCAATTGCACCGCGGGGAAGCGTTCGCGGTAGCGGCGCACCAGCTCCGGCAGCAGGTACTGGATGGTGGAGGTGCCGGCGGCAATCACCAGCCGGCCGGCCCGCAGCCCCTTCGCCTTTGCCTGGAAATCGCGATCCAGCGTGTCCCATCCCTCCACCAGCGGGCGCGCCAGCTCGTACAACGCCTCACCCGCATCGGTGAGATTGATGCGCCGGCGTCGGCGCTCCAGCAGCGTCGCACCCAGCTCGCGCTCCAGCGCCTGCAATTGCAGGCTGATGGTGGGTTGCGACACGTACAGCGCCTCGGCGGCACGGGTGAGCGTACCCAGCTTCACCACGCTGACGAAGGCGCGCAACTGCTTGTGGCGGTTGCCCTTGTAGTAGAAGCGGCCGCCCGCCTCGTCGGCCCGGTCGCCGGCGGCGCGCTTTTTTGCTGCACTGCGAGGCATTTTTTTCGCTTTGTTCAGCGGCGTACCGGGCTTTTTCATCGAATGTTTTCAGCTATTTGAACAGCATATTGACTTTGCTCATAGTAATGATTGAAACATTCACTTTGTCAAATAGACGGTTGCAGGCCTAGCTTCGAGTCATCCACGACGCGGAGCGAAACGATGGCAGCAGCGCAGGAACAACTCCACACCGGCCCCGCCGAAGTCCTCGCCGACGGCGCCGGCTACGCGGCCATGCTGACCCCGTCCGCGCTGGCTTTCGTGGCCCGGCTGCACCGCCGCTTCGAGGCCTCGCGGCAGCGTCTGCTGCGTGAGCGCCGCCAGCGGCAGGCCGTCTGGGACGCCGGTGCCTTGCCGGACTTCCGCGCGGACACGGCGGCGATCCGCGACGCGGACTGGCGCGTGGCGCCGATCCCCGCCGCGCTGCGCGACCGTCGCGTGGAGATCACCGGCCCGGTCGAGCGCAAGATGATCATCAACGCGCTGAACTCCGGCGCGAAGGTGTTCATGGCCGACTTCGAGGATTCCTCCGCGCCCACCTTCGCCAACCAGCTGGACGGGCAGGTCAACCTGCGCGATGCGGTCGACGGCACCATCGCGTTCCGTTCGCCCGAGGGCAAGACTTACCAGCTCGGCGGGACCCCCGCCGTGCTGGTGGTGCGCCCGCGCGGCTGGCACTTGCACGATCGTTTCTTCAGCGTGGACGGCGCGTCGGTCGCCGGCGCGCTGGTCGACTTCGGCCTGTTCGTGTTCCATAACGCACGCGCCCTGCACCAGCGCGATCGCGGCCCGTACTTCTACCTGCCCAAGCTGGAGGCGATGGAAGAGGCCGGGCTGTGGGAGGACGTGATGACCGCCGCCGAGGAGGAACTCGGCCTGCCGCGCGGCACGATGAAAGCGACCGTGCTGATCGAAACGCTGCCGGCGGCGTTCCAGATGGACGAGATCCTGCACGCGCTGCGCCGACGCATCGTCGGCCTCAACTGCGGCCGCTGGGATTACATCTTTTCCTACCTGAAAACCCTGCGTGGCCATCGCGACCGTCTGCTGCCCGAGCGCGGCCAGGTCGGCATGACCGTGCCGTTCCTGAAAGGCTATTCGGAATTGCTGATCAAGACCTGTCACCGTCGCGGCGCCCTCGCCATGGGCGGGATGGCGGCGCAGATCCCGATCAAGGGCGACGAGGCGGCGAACGAGGCCGCGCTGGACAAGGTGCGCGCCGACAAGCTGCGCGAGGTCAAGGCCGGTCACGACGGCACCTGGGTCGCCCATCCCGCGCTGGTGCCGGTGGCGCAGGCGATCTTCGACGAGTACATGCCTGCGCCGAACCAGCTCGACAAGCTGCGCGAGGATGTGCAGGTCGGCCGCGAGCAGTTGCTCGTCGCGCCCGGGGGCACCATCTCCCGCGCCGGCTTCGACAACAACGTCGAGGTGTGCCTGCGCTACACCGCCGCGTGGCTGGACGGACTGGGCTGCGTGCCGATCCATCACCTGATGGAAGACGCCGCCACCGCCGAGATCGCCCGCGCCCAGCTGTGGCAATGGCTGCATCACGGCGATCTCGAGTTCCCTGACCACGCACCGATCGACTTCGCCCTGTTCGACCAGGCACTCGCCGCCCACACCCACCGCCTGCGCCAGAGCCAGCTCCCGGGCGCCGCCCGCGCCGATGCCGCCGCCGCCTTGATTTCCCGCATGACCCATGCCGACGTGCTCGGCGATTTCCTCACCCTGCCCGCGTACGACCAGTTGCTTGAAAGGAGTGAGAAATGAGGAGTGAGAAGTGAGAGAAAACCCAACACTCACGCACCCTGCTCTCTCTCACTCCTCACTCTTCTTCACTCACTCCTCGCTCCTCGTCCCTCGTCCAACCCGCCCGCCCGGAGCCATGCCATGAAGACCACGCTGCCCACCGCCGAACAGATCTCGCTGGACTGGAAGAACAATGCCCGCTGGACCGGCGTCCAGCGCAACTATTCCGCCGAGGACGTGGTGCGCCTGCGCGGCACCGTCGCGGTCGAGCATTCGCTGGCCCGCCGTGGCGCGGAGCGGCTGTGGAAGTCGCTGCATCAGGAGGAATTCGTCAACGCGCTCGGCGCGCTCACCGGCAACCAGGCGATGCAGCAGGTCAAGGCCGGCCTGCAGGCGATCTACCTCAGCGGCTGGCAGGTCGCCGCCGATGCCAACGTGGCCGGCGAGATGTACCCCGACCAGTCGCTGTACCCGGCCAACTCGGTGCCGCTGGTGGTCAAGCGCATCAACAACACCTTGCTGCGCGCCGATCAGTTGCACCACGCCGAGGACAACCACGACATCGACTGGCTGGTGCCGATCGTGGCCGATGCCGAGGCAGGCTTCGGCGGCGTGCTGAACGCGTTCGAGCTGATGAAGGCGATGATCGAGGCCGGCGCCGCCGGCGTGCACTTCGAGGATCAGCTGGCCAGCGTCAAGAAGTGCGGCCACATGGGCGGCAAAGTGCTGGTACCCACCCGCGAGGCGGTCGACAAGTTGAATGCCGCGCGACTGGCCGCCGACGTCGCCGGCGTGCCGACCCTGATCGTGGCCCGCACCGATGCCGACGCCGCCGACCTGCTCACCTCCGACATCGACGACAACGACAAGCCGTTCCTCACCGGCGAGCGCACCGTCGAAGGCTTCTTCCGGGTCAAGCCCGGCCTGGACCAGGCGATCAGCCGCGGCCTGGCCTACGCGCCCTACGCCGACCTGGTCTGGTGCGAGACCAGCAAGCCGAATCTCGATGACGCGCGGCGCTTCGCCGAGGCGATCCACGCGAAGTTCCCGTGCAAGATGCTGGCCTACAACTGCTCGCCCAGCTTCAACTGGAAGAAGAACCTGGACGACGCCACCATCGCCCGCTTCCAGAAGGAACTGGGGGCGATGGGCTACAAATTCCAGTTCATCACCCTAGCCGGCTTCCACAGCCTCAACTACGGCATGTTCGACCTCGCCCACGGCTACGCGCGCCGGCAGATGAGTGCCTTCGTCGAGCTGCAGGAAAAGGAATTCGCCTCCGCCGATCGCGGCTTCACCGCGGTGAAGCACCAGCGCGAAGTCGGCACCGGCTATTTCGATGCCGTGACCCAGGCGATCCAGCAGGGCCAGTCCTCGACCACCGCGCTGAAAGGCTCGACCGAGGAAGCCCAGTTCAAGCAGGCCTCGGCGGCGTGAAGAGCGAGGAACAAGCGGAGAAGAGTGAGAAGTGAGAGAGAGCAAAAGAATCCCGGCACGCACCACGTCACCGGCTTTCTCTCACTTCTCGCTCCTCATTTCTCACTCCTGGTTTCCGGCACCAGCGCGATCACCGTCCAGCCCGGTTTCGGCTCCAGCTCGCGCTTGGTCGAGGCCACCCGCAAGACGCCTTTTTCCTCCACGCCGAACATCAGCAGCGTGTTCGCACCGTACTTCTCGATGAAGTGCGGCCAATCGAACGTGGCGGTCAGTTTCGTCGACTTGATCCGCCAGCCCTGCTCCATCATCTCGGCGAAGCGGCCGTGGGTCATCTCCTCGTCGAACAGCGGCGGCGCCAGCAGGCTGCCGGCGAGCGCAGCGCGATCGGTGTTCTCACGCGGGGTGAGGTTGCGCAGGCGATACACCTTGTCGCGACCGAACTCCTGGCGGTAGCGCACGCAGGCCAACGAATTTCGCTCGCGATGGGTGGACGCCGCCAGCAGCCGGCCGATGCCGGTCAGATCGAGATGGCGCTCCGCATGCGGCGAGGCCGGGTTGCCGAAGAACGTGGTCAGTCCGTCCATGCGCGCCAGCCGGATACCGTCCCAGTCGTCGTCGGCCAGCACCACGCGGAAGCCGGCGTCGTGCAGCGACTTGGCGATCGCGCGCGCCACGTGGTCCGAGCCGAAGATCAGCACGCCGCGCGGCTCCGGCTCGGCCACTTTCAGCCAGATCGCCAGCGGCCGCGCGGTGGCGCTCTGCAGCACCACCGTGCCGATGATCAAGGTGAACACCAGCGGCACCAGCGCCTCCGCGCCGGCCACGCCGAGCTGATCCAGGCGCAAGGCGAACAGCGCGGAAACCGACGCCGCCACGATGCCGCGCGGCGCCACCCAGCCGATCAGTGCGCGCTCGCGCCAATTCAGGCCGCTACCGAAACTCGAGAGCGCCACGGTCAACGGCCGCACCAGCAGCTGCGCGATCACGAACAGTGCGATGCCGGCGCCCAGCATGCCGTCCGGCAGCGGCCAGTGCAGCCGCGCGGCGAGCAGGATGAACAGCAGCGACACCAGCACCGTGGTGAGGCTCTCCTTGAAATCGAGGATGTCGTCGATGTGCACGCCGCGCAGGTTGCCCAGCGCGATGCCCATGATCGTCACCGCCAGCAGCCCCGATTCGTGGGTCAGCGTGTTGGAGAGGCTGAAGGCGAGCAGCACCGCGGCCAGCACCGCATAGTTCTGCAGGTATTCGGGGATCAGCTGGCGGCGCAGGAAGAACGCCATCAGCCACGCGGCGAGTGCGCCGATCCCCACGCCGCAACCGATCGTGGCCAGGAAGATGCCGATGGTGTGGCCTTCCTGCCGCGACACGATCGCCTCGTAGATCAGCACCGCGAACAGCGCGCCCAGCGGGTCGATCACGATGCCTTCCCAGCGCAGCGTATTGGCGATGCGCGCGTTCGGCCGCAGCGTGCGCAGCATCGGCGCGATCACGGTCGGGCCGGTGACGCAGCCCAGCGCACCGAACAGCAGCGCGATCGGCCAGGCCAACCCGGCGACCAGATGAGCAGCCAGCGCCAGCAGCAGCAGCGAGGCCACCGCGCCGTAACTGACCAGCCCGCGCACCGCCTTGCCGATGCCGGGCAGTTCGTGGAAACGCAGGGTCAGGCTGCCCTCGAACAGGATCAGCGCCACCGCCAGCGACACGGTGGGAAACAGCAGATCGCCCAGCAGCCTGTCCGGATCGAGCACGCCGGTGGCCGGCCCGAGCACGATGCCGGCCAGCAGCAGGAACAGGATCGCCGGCAACCGTACCCGCCACGCCAGCCACTGCGCGAGAAAGCCGATCATCAGCATGCCGGCGAGCATCAGGCCCAGATCGATCGTCATCGCGGCCCCTGAAAACGTGAGGGCGTCATCGAAACATGCAGCGGCGCGTGCGTCCAGCGGCAAAAGGCGAGGAGAGAGTGGAGAGGAGTGAGAGAAGGCAAGTCGTGGCACGCGGTTGCTCCTCTCTCACTCCTCTCCACTCTCTCCTCGCCTCAAAATCTCCGGTATTGCAACGCTTCGGCCAGATGCTCGCGCTCGAGCAGGGCAGCGCCGCCGTCGAGGTCGGCGATCGTGCGGGCGACGCGCAGCACCCGGTGGTAGGCGCGCGCGGAAAGGCCAAGCCGCTCCAGTGCCTGCTCGAACCAGCGCCGCTCCTTCGGACCAAGCGCGCAGTCGCGCTCCAGTTCGCGCGTGCTGATCTCCGCGTTCGGCCTGCCCGCGCGCATCAGCGCGTGACGCCGGGCCTGGAGCACGCGAGTGCGTACGGTGGCGGAGTTTTCGTCGCGCTCGTTGCGCGGCGTGCCCAGTTCGGCCAGCGCCACCGGCGGCACCTGCACGCAGAGGTCGATGCGGTCCAGCAGCGGCCCGGAGATGCGCGCGCGGTACCGCTGCACCTGGTCGGGTGTGCACTGGCAGCGCGGTTCGCCGGCATAGCCGCAGGGACAGGGGTTCATGGCCGCAACCAGTTGGAACTGGGCCGGAAAGTTCGATTGCCGCGCGGCCCGCGAGATCATGATCTGGCCCGATTCCATCGGCTCGCGCAGCACCTCCAGTACGTGCCGACTGAACTCGGGAAACTCGTCGAGAAACAGCACGCCGTTGTGCGCCAGCGAGATTTCGCCCGGACGCGGAAACGAACCGCCGCCCACCAGCGCCACCGCAGAGGCCGTGTGGTGCGGCGCGCGGAACGGCCGCCGGCGCCAGCGCGCCAGGTCGGTTGCCTGGCCGGCCACCGACAAGACGGCGCAGGTTTCCAGCGCCTCCGATTCGGACAACGGCGGCAGGATGCCGGGCAGGCGTTCGGCCAGCATGGTCTTGCCGGTGCCGGGCGGCCCCACCAGCAACAGATGATGGCCGCCGACGGCGGCGATCTCCAGCGCGCGGCGCGCCTGCAGTTGGCCGCGCACGTCGGCCAGATCCGGCCCGTCGTGAGCGCCGCCATCGCTGGGGATGCCCACCGGCGCGGGCAGGTCGTGCGCGCCGCGCAGCCAGCCGCAGACTTCGGCCAGGGTCTCGGCGACGCGCACGTCGACGTCCGGCACCAGCGCGGCCTCGGCCGCGT
>CALCWL010000193.1 GCA_937906285.1 uncultured Rhodanobacter sp.
GCCGGCGGCATCGGCCTGGCCTACTCGCGCGTGCGTTCGCGCGGCTCGCTGATCCGCGGCACCAACGGCCACTCCAACGGCCTGCTGCCGTGGCTGAAGACGCTGGATGCCTCGGTCGCCGCGGTGAACCAGGGCGGCAAGCGCAAGGGTGCGGCCTGCGTGTACCTCGAATCGTGGCATGCCGACATCGAGGACTTCCTGGAGCTGCGCGACAACACCGGCGACGACGCGCGCCGCGCCCACAACCTCAACATCGCCAACTGGGTGCCGGACGAATTCATGCGCCGGGTCGAGAGCGACGGGGACTGGTCGCTGTTCGATCCGAAGTCGGTGCCGCATCTCGTCGACCTGTGGGGCGCGGCATTCGACGCGGCCTACACCCGCGCCGAGGCGGATGGCCTGTCCGTGAAAACCGTGAAGGCGCGCGAACTTTACGCGCGCATGATGCGCACGCTGGCGCAGACCGGCAACGGCTGGATGACCTTCAAGGACCGCTGCAACGCCACCTCCAACCAGACCGCCGGCGCCGGCAACGTGATCCACCTGTCCAACCTGTGCACCGAGATCCTGGAAGTCAGCTCGGCGATCGAGACGGCCGTGTGCAACCTCGGCTCGGTGAATCTCGCACGGCATGTTGTGGATGGCGCGTTCGATTTCGGGCAGCTCGCTGCCACCGTGCGCACCGCGGTGCGCCAGTTGAACCGCGTGATCGACCTCAACTACTACCCGATCGCCACCGCGCGCACCGCGAACATGAAGTGGCGGCCCGTCGGCCTTGGCGTGATGGGCCTGCAGGACGTGTTCTTCAAGCTGCGCCTGCCGTTCGATTCGGCCGAAGCGCTGGCGCTGTCCACCCGCATCGCCGAGGAGATCTATTTCCACGCGCTGTCGCAATCGTGCGAACTGGCGCAGGCCGAAGGCGCCCATCCCGGCTTCGCCGAGAGCCGTGCGGCCAGCGGCGAGCTGCAGTTCGACCATTGGCCGCAGGCCACGCCACACGACGACGCACGCTGGGACGCGCTGCGCGAGAAGATCAGGCAACACGGCCTGCGCAATTCGCTGCTGATCGCGATCGCGCCCACCGCCACCATCGCATCCATCGCCGGCTGCTACGAATGCATCGAGCCGCAGGTCAGCAACCTGTTCAAGCGCGAGACGCTGTCCGGCGATTTCCTGCAGGTCAACCGGCATCTCGCCGATGAACTGAAATCGCTCGGACTATGGACGTCCGAAATCCGTGACGCGATCAAGCTGGCCGAAGGTTCGATCCAGGGCATCGCCGCGATCCCCGAACGCCTGCGCGCGATCTACCGCACCGTGTGGGAACTGCCGCAGAAGGCGCTGATCGACCTGGCCGCGGCGCGCGGCGCGTACATCGACCAGAGCCAGTCGCTGAACCTGTTCATGGAAAACCCGAACATCGGCCAGCTGAGCTCGATGTACATGTACGCATGGAAGGCCGGCATCAAGACTACCTACTACCTGCGCTCGCGACCGGCGACGAAGATCGCCAAGACCACGGTATCGGCGGCATCCGACCAGGCGCAGGCCACCGCGGCGGTGTTCTGTTCACTGGAGAACCCGGAGTATTGCGAAGCCTGCCAATAGCGCGACGAGGTGCGCGATGAAACGCTACCGGAATCTCGACGGCAACTCCGGCGTCACCGCCTACGAGTGCGGTGATGGTTTCATCCGCGTCCGTTTCGTCAATGGCGATATTTACGAATACACCGACAAGGCCACCGGCCGCGAGCACATCGCGAACATGCAAGAACTGGCGCAAGCCGGCCAGGGGCTTTCCACCTATGTCAGCCGCTTCGTGCACGACGACTACGCGCGCAAGCTCTGAATCCAAGGAACCAAGATGTCCGCCCAACCCACCCGCAACGCCCACATTCTCGACCCGGGTTTCGAACTCACCCTGCGGCCGATGCGCTACCCCGGCTTCTACGAGATGTATCGCAACGCGATCCGGAATACCTGGACCGTCGAGGAAGTGGATTTCTCGATGGACATCGGCGATCTGGACAACAAGATGTCGCCCGCCGACCGTCACCTGATCCAGCGGCTGGTGGCGTTCTTCGCTACCGGCGACACCATCGTGTCGAACAACCTGGTGCTGAACCTGTACCAGCACATCAACGCGCCGGAAGCGCGCATGTACTTGTCGCGCCAGCTGTACGAGGAAGCGCTGCATGTGCAGTTCTATCTAACCTTGCTGGATACCTATATCCCCGACCCGGCCGAGCGCAACGCCGCGTTCGCGGCGATCAAGACGATCCCGTCGATCCGGCAGAAGGCCGCGTTCTGCTTCAAGTGGATCGACTCGATCCAGGATCTGCAGCGACTGGAGACGCGCGAGCACCGGCGCCGGTTCCTGCTCAATCTGATCTGCTTCGCCGCCTGCATCGAGGGATTGTTTTTCTACGCCGCGTTCGCCTACGTCTACTACCTGCGCTCGCGCGGGCTGCTGCACGGTCTGGCCGCCGGCACCAACTGGGTGTTTCGCGACGAGAGCGGCCACATGGCGTTCGCATTCGAGGTGGTGCGCACGGTGCGCGTGCAGGAACCGGAGCTGTTCGACGACGCCATGCGCGCTCAGGTCATCGAGATGATGGAAGAGGCGATCGCCTGCGAAACGCAGTTTGCCGAGGACGTGCTCTCCGGCGGCGTGGCCGGCATGTCGGTGCAGCACATGCGCCAGTACCTCGAGTACTGCGCCGACCAGCGCCTTGTCCAGCTCGACCTGCCGAAGCAATACGACGCGAAGAACCCGTTCGACTTCATGGACCTGCAGGACGTGCAGGAGCTGGCCAACTTCTTCGAGCGTCGCGTCTCGGCCTACCAGGTCGGCGTGGAGGGCGAGGTGGCGTTCGACATGGCGTTCTGAGACGCTGGCGCACCCTGCCCCCAGCGAGCGAGCCATGGGTGCCTCCCGTCTCACCGTGCTGTTCGACAGTCCGCTGCTGCGGATCACCGACATCGACTGCAGCCACCCGCGCGGCGGTTGCAGCTGCGAGCGCGGCGACGAGCGCACCCACCTGGTGCTGCTGCGGCGCGGTGGCTTCGGCTATCACCTGCGCGGGGCGGAGTACGTGGGCGACCCCGCCACCGCCCTGCTCTACCGCGCCGGCGACAGTTACCGCATCTCGCACCCGTTCGAGGGCGGCGACGCCGGCAGTTGTTTCGAGGTGGCGCCCGCGCACGAGGAGGCGCTGTTCGGCCGACGCCTGCGCGGGTCCGCCGACGCGGCGCGGCCGGTCGAGGCCGTCGACCAGTACCGGCACCAGGCACTGCATGCGGCGCTCGCCCGCGGCGAGCGCGACCGCCTGCGGGTGGAGGAAACGGTTGCCGCGCTGTGCACCGCCGTACTTCGTCACGAGTCAGCCGCGAACATCGCGCCGCTCCCTCCGGCCACCCGGCGCCGGCTTGGCCGCGTGCAGGAAGTGCTGCTCGCCGACCCGACCGCGGCTGTCGGCCTGGCCGACCTCGCCACCCATGCCGGTTGCTCCCCGTTCCACCTTTCGCGCCTGTTTCGCCGCGCCTGCGGCAGCAGCCTGGTGGCCTACCGCACGCGCCTGCGCATCGCGCTCGCGCTCGACCGCCTCGCCCACGGCGAGGACAATCTCGCCGCCCTGGCCAGCGACCTGGGCTTCAGTCACCAGAGCCACTTCGGCGCCACCTTCCGGCGCCATGTCGGACTGACCCCGCGCGCCGCGCGCGAGACCCTGCGTCCGTCGGCGCTGGTCCACGCGGGCAAGAATTTGATAGCCGCATACCGGCCGCAGCCCTAGTGTCGGAGACCCGCCCGGCCGCTCGCCGGGTCTTCGACGGAGGCCGCCATGAAACTGTTCGCCACCCTGCTCACGCTGATGCTGGGCATCGCACCGGCCGCGGCCACGGCGCCGCACGCCTCGTTGCCACCCGCGCTGGCCCGCGCGGTGGCCGCGTTCGACCGCGCCCAGGTCGAAGGCGACGGTGCGGCACTGCAACGCCTGCTCGCCGACGACTACGTGCTGTTCAACAGCCGCGCCCGGGTCGAGAACAAGGCCGATTTCATCCGCGACTACACCGCCGCCGGCTACTCGCTGAAACCGTTCACGGTCGAGCACGAGGTGGTGCGCCACTGGCCCGGCGGCGCCGTGCTCGGCGGCGTGGTCACGCTGGAAGGCAGCAGTGAAGGCAAGCCGTTCAAGGCGCGCCTGCGCTTCGCCGACATCTGGCGCGAGCGCGACGGCCACTGGCAGGTGATCTTCACCCAGGCGACCCGGGTGGCGACGCCGTAACCCGCGCGTGACCTTCGGCAGGGTGGCCGCCGGACCGCTTGACTACAGCTGTAAGCATGGCGTAGCTTGCCTACAACTGTAGTCAAGCGGGAACCGCCATGCGCAAACCTTCCATCGGCGACCAGGAACTGGCGCTGCTGCAGCACCTCGAGGAAAGCGGCGCCGCCTCGGTGGGCGAGGTGGCCGCGAGCTTCGGCGAACCGCGCGGACTGGCCCGCTCCACCGTGCTGACCATGATGGAGCGGCTGCGCGGCAAGGGCTATCTCAAGCGCAAGCAGGTACGGGGCATGTTCCGCTACAGCATTGCCACCGGTCCGGGCGAAGCGATGCGCAGCGCGGTGGGCAGCTTCGTCGAGAAGACGCTGAGCGGCTCGGTCTCGCCGTTCGTGGCGTGGATGTCCGAACACGCCGAAGTCAGCGACGACGAGCTGGCCGAGCTGGAGGCGCTGGTCGAGCAGTTGCAGAACCGGCGGCGGGAGACCTGAGATGTCCCTCGACCACGTCGTCATTTCGCTGCTGGCGCGGCTGGGCTGGACCTCGCTGCAAGCGATGGTCCTGATCGCCCTGCTCGCCCTGCTGGTGCGAGCGCTGCCGCGGCTGTCGGCGGCGATGCGCTGCGCCTTGTGGTGGTTGGTCGGCGCGCAGCTGCTGGCCGGCATGGTCTGGCATGCGCCGCTGCAGTTGCGACTGCTGTCGCCGCCGGCGGTCGAACGCACGCTCGAGGCGGCCGCGGTGTCGACCCCGGCGCCCGCCAACCTGCTGGTCAATGCCACGGCCACCGTCGCGGCGGTGCCGCACCAGAGCCGCGCGCCGGCACCGGCGCCGCGTGCGGCCCCGCGCTGGCTGGTGCACGCGCCGCTGGCGCTCGCCCTGCTGTGGCTGGCGGGCTTGCTGGCGCAGCTGCCGGCCATCGTTGGCCAGGGTTGGCAAGCCCGCCGGTTGCTGCGCGAATCCACGCCGGTGGCCGACGCGTCGCTGCAAGCGCAATGCACGACGCAGGCACGCGCCATGGGCCTGCGTCGTGCGCCGGCTTTGCGCGTCTCCGCCGCGATCACTTCGCCGCAGGTGCTCGGCTGGCGTCGCCCCACCATCCTGTTGCCGGCCGGGAAGACGTTGAGCGACGCGGAAGCGTCGCTGGCGCTGATCCACGAGCTTGCCCACGTGCGGCGCGGCGATCTGTGGCTGGGCTGGATCCCGGCCCTGGCGCAGCGCTTGTTCTTCTTCCACCCGCTGGTGGCCTGGGCGATGCGCGAGTACGCGCTGGCGCGCGAAGCCGCTTGCGACGCGCAGGTACTGGCGCAGCCGGACATCGAACCGCAGCGCTATGGCCGGTTGCTGTTGCAGCTGGGCGTGGCGCAGCCCCTGCGTGCCGGCCTGGCCGGCGCGTCCCCTTCGTTTGGCAATCTCAAGAGGCGACTGACCATGTTGCAACACACCCCGATGCTTCCCCGCCAGCGCGTGCAGGGCTGGCTGCTGGTGGCCGTGATCGCGATTGCCGGCGTGCTGCCGTATCGCGTCACCGCCGCGGCGTCCGAGCAACCGGCGCCGCCCGCGCACAGCGGTTCCTCCGCATGGATGGCGCCACCACCGCCAGCGCCGCCCGCACCGCCACCGGCCACCGCGCCCGCGTTGCCCGCCATGACCGCACCGGCCGCTCCACCGGCACCGCCAGCGCCGCCGGCTCCTCCCGCGCCGCCTGCGCCGATCGCCGCAATCGGCAGCCACATGATGATCAGCACCCACGACGACACCGGCTACGCCTTCGCCCTGCTGGACGGCAACTCGACCACCGTCAATGGCACCGCCGCCGACCTCGCCACCGTGCGGCGACTGCGTCAGCACGGCGAACCTCTGCTGTGGTTCCGCCGCGGCGACACCGCCTGGACCACCCGCGATCCCGCCACGCTCGAACGCGCCAAGGCGATCTACGCACCGCTTTCCGCCCTGGCCGAGCAGCAGGGCAAGCTGGGCGAGCAGCAAGGCGCGCTGGGCGAGAAACAGGGCCGACTCGGCGAACAGCAGGGCCGCATCGCCGCCGATCAGGGGCAATTCGCCGCGCGCCAGGCCGAACTGGCCGGCAGGGTCGCCGAACTGGCCGCCCGTCGCGCCGCCCTCGCGGCCAGCTCCCACTCCGGCGAATCCGCCGCCGCCCTGGACGCAAAGGAGCGCGAACTGGACGCCGCCCGCGCCGCGCTCGACAAGCAGCAACCCGACGTCGCCGAGCGCCAGACCGCCCTGGGCGCCCAACAGGCGGAACTGGGCCGGCAACAGGCCGCCCTCGGCAAGCAGCAGGCCGCCCTCGGCGAACGCCAGCAGGAAGCCTCGGCCAAGGCGGAACAGCAGATGGCGAAACTGCTGGACGAGGCTGTGGCCAAGGGGCTGGCGCAGAAGAGCGAGAGGAATTGAGAATCGCGATGAGGCGAGTAGGAGCAGCGGCCAATGGCGGCTGATTGAAAGAATCGAGGTCGGCTGATTGAAAGAATACGGGCCACTGAAATGCATCCGGTCGTTCCGGCCGGAGCGCATTTCCTGATCTGTTACGCTCGGGTTGACGTTTCCCTGTGGCACTCGTACTGCCGGCCACACTAGCAGATCAGGAAATGCGCTCTTTCCGCTAACAATCTGATCAGCCAAAAGCTGAAAGATGCACCAAATCAGACAAGGCCGGGCGACCGGCCTTTGTCGTATCCAACGCCAGGCAGTCTCGGATTCCGCGACATGCAAAAGGCCGGGTAAATCCCCGGCCTTTGCGTTTCCATCGATCAAACGGCCGCGTTCACTTCCACGGCCACGCCTTCAGCTCGTACTCCTTCGGCGGCGTGTTGCCGGCGAGGTACTGCACGAAGTAGTCCCAGCGGCGGCGGGTGACGTAGGGGGTGGCGCCGCCGTAGGCGTGGTGGGCGTTGGGGATCAGCAGCAGGTCGAAATCGCGATTGGCCTTGATCAGCGCGTCGACCACCAGCAAGGTGTTGGACGGAGGCACGTTGTCGTCCATGGTGCCGTGGGTGAGCATCAGGCGGCCCCTGAGGTTCTTCGCCAGGTTCTGGTTGGCCTGGGCGTCGTAGTTGCTCTTGCCGCCCTTGTCGGTGACCAGCTCGCCCTGGTACTTCTCGGCCCAGTCGTCCTCGTAGTTGCGGTCGTCGTGGTTGCCGCTTTCGGCCCAGCCGACCTTGAAGAAGTCCGGGTAGCGGAACATCGCGCCGGCGGTGGCGTTGCCGCCGCCGGAGTGGCCCCAGATGCCGACGCGGTCGAGGTCGATCCACGGGTAGCGCCGACCCAGCTCCTTCAGCGCCGCGACCTGGTCCGGCAGCGTGTTGTCCTCCATGCGGCCGTACCAGGCGTCGTGGAAGGATTTGGAGCGCCACGGTGTGCCCATGCCGTCGATCGCCACCACGATGAAGCCGAGCTCGGCCATCGCCTGGTGGTCGGCGCGCGCGGCGGAGAAGTTGCGCCCGCGCACCGAACCGGTCTGCGGACCGGGGTAGACGTAGTCGATGATCGGATACTTCTTCGACGCATCGAAGTGCGAGGGCTTGAACATCATCCCGTACAGCGTGGTCTTGCCGTCGCGCGCCTTGACCGTGATCGGCACCGGCGGCACCCAGCCGGCGGCCTTCAGGCGCGTGATGTCGGCACGGGCGATGGTGGCGAGCGTGTGGCCGTCGTCCGCCGCGCGCAGCACGGTGACGGGCGGCGTGGTCGGCGTGGAATACACATCCACGAAGGCCTTGCCGTCCGGCGACAGGGTGATCTCGTGGTTGGCCGCCTCCGGCGTCAAGAGCACCGGCTTGCCGCCGTCCAGGCTGACCTTGAAGAACTGCTGGTAATACGGGTTCACGCCAGCCGTGCGGCCCACGCCGCGGAACCACACGGTGCGCGATTTCGGATCGACCTTGAGCACCTCGGTGACGTTGCCGGTGCCGGTGGTGATCGCGTGCTTGAGCTTGCCGTTGCGCACGTCGTAGAGGTACAGGTTGCCCCAATCGTTGCGTTCGCTGTACCAGACCGCCTCATGCGTGGCCGGCAGGTAGCGCCAGTTGACGGCGCCGTTGCCGCTTTCGAAGTACGTCGGCGAGGTTTCCTCGAACACCGTGCGCACCTTGCCGGTGGCCGCGTCGGCAATGCGCAGCCACGCGTGCTTGTGGTAGCGCGAGGTGGAGACGAAGGCCAGTGTCTTGCCGTCGCTCGCCCACTTCACGTCGTCCCAGCCGCCGTCGGGGCCGCAGCTCACGTCGTCGCACAGGGTGGAGCGGTGCTGGTCCGGCGGCATCTGCAGGCGC
>CALCWL010000194.1 GCA_937906285.1 uncultured Rhodanobacter sp.
TGTTCGGTGGCGCGGGTCATCGCGACGTAGAGCAGGCGCGCCTCGTCGGCTTCGCTCTGACCTTCCTTGGGCAGGCCGCCGATGCCGGGGATGATGACGAAGGGGAATTCGAGACCCTTGCTGGAATGCATGGTCACCAGCTTGACGCTGTCCTCGACCACGAACAGGGTCTGCTTGCCGGCGTTGTCGGCGAGGCGGCTGGGTATGCCCAGCGACTTGAGTGCCTCGTGCAGTTTGTCGCCTTCCCACTGGTTGCGGTAGATCACCGCCATCTCGGAATACGGACGTCCATGCGCGTGCTCGTCGCGCAGGCGGGCGATCAGCACGTCCATCTGCGCACGGGCGGTCTCGGTGCGCACCAGCTCGGGCACGGCGCCGCGGCGGCCGGCGCTTTCCGGCGCGACCAGCGGCACGCCGTCGCCGTCGGCGTCGTCGCTGCGCGAGGCGAGCAGGTCCTGCGCGAACGCACGCGCGACCGAGAGGATTTCCAGCGTATTGCGGTAGTTGAGCTTGAGGATAGTGGTGCGGCCCTGCGCCTGCACGCCCAGGCTTTTCCAGCTGATCTTGCGCCGATCGGCATGGCCGTAGATGTTCTGCGCGTCGTCGTACAGCACCAGCAGCGAGTTGGTGTCCGGATCGATCATCTGCACGATCAGCTTGTACCAGTCCGGCTCGAAGTCGTGGCCTTCGTCGACCAGCACGGCGCCGTACTGGGCGCGCGGAATGCGGCCGCCGTCCACGCCCGCGATCACCGCCGGCGGCAGCGCCTCGATGAAGGCCTTGCCGCTGCCCGGCGGCAGCGGCTCGTGGTAGGCCACCAGCATCTTGCGGCACCACTTGTGGAAGTTGTAGACCTGCACCTTCTCGCCGAGGCCGCGCTCGCCGATCAGCTGTTCCAGCCGCGCGGCCAGCGTCTTGTTGTAGCAGAGCACCAGGATCGGCTTGCTCATTTCGCGCGCCAGCTGCATGGCGCGGAAACCCAGGATCATCGTCTTGCCGGAGCCTGCCACGCCGTGGATGATCCGGTGTTCGCTGCCGATGGAACGAGCCAGCTGTTCCTGCTGCGCGTCCATCACCTTGACCAGGTCGGGAATCTCCAGCGGCCGCACCGCGGCGTCGGTGGGGCCGAACAGGCCGAACTGGCCGCTGCCGGCCTCCACCCGCAATTCGGGGAACAGGTGCCAGCGCACGCGATCGATCTGCGGCAGGGTCAGCGCCACCGGATAGACCTGCGGGAACATCGCCCACAGCCGTTCCTGGAAGGCCTCGGCGTCGACCGTCTCGTACAGCTCGTCGCGGCAGATCACCAGGTGTTCGGGCAGCACTTCGCCCAGGCCGCCCTCGTCGAACTGCTTGCGCGTGATGTTGGCCAGCACCACGCCCCAGCCCCACGGCATGATCAGCTTGCCGGCGTGGCGCGAGCCTTCCGGGTGGCGCAGCGCGGGGTCGCGTTCCAGCACGACGCCGATCTCCAGCGCGTAGGCGCGCGCCTGCAGCAGCGGGTTGGCCTCCTTCACCAGGCCGCGCTCGGTGACCAGGGTGAACTGGGTGCTGTCGGCGTGGCGGATGGTGTCGGCCTTCCAGTCCTTCACCTCCAGCACCAGCAGGCCGCGGCGCGGGTGGAATACCACGAAATCCGGATGGCGCTGCTTGAGCCCCACGGGCACGTCGTACCAGAGCAGGTAGTCGTCCTCCAGCTTCTGCTCCAGCCGTTCGGAGACACGCTTCTCGCCGCCGGTCATGCGCGGCAGGCAGCTGTTGCGGGTTGGGATGAGTGTTGCCACAGGCGCCCCTGGCTGACGTCACCGGGTGACGTTAGCCGATAGGGTGACGCTGTCAATGCCGATTGACGGGCAGAGCTACGTCCAGCGCGACAACTGCTCGGGTGCCACGTCCACGCGCCGACACGCGCGGCTGGCGATGCCATCCCGCAGGGCGGCGCGGAACACCGGCGCGATCGACCACAACGCGCGTGCGGCCAGTCGCGCCTGGCGCCGTTGCCGCGCCGTGTGGCCGAGCGCCGCAAGCGCCCAGCCCGGCAGCATGGCATGGCCGGCGCGCAGGAACAGGTCGCGCGAGAGCCCGGCCGCCGGCACCGGCAGGCGCACGCGCGAGAGCAGATCGAGCACGACGCGCGAGCGTTCGGTGAAGGCCAGTTCCGGCTGGATGCGACGGAAGTATTCCATCGTCTGGCGTTCCGACGCGGGCACGTCGCGTGCGCCGAGCGCCTCGGCGATGCGGCGCACCTCGTCGTAATAGCGGTCTGCGGCGCCGGCGGGCATGTCGACGTGGCTGTAGCGACGGTAGCCCTGCAGGAAGCAGTACGCCTCGCTGACGTGCACCCAGGTCAGCAGGTCGGGGTCGTTCGCGCTGTAGGGGCGCCCGTCTTCGCCTTGCCCGGTGACATGGCCGTGGATCATGCGCACGTGCGCGATCATCGCCTCGGCCTGTGCCCGAGGCGCGTAGGTGGTGCCGCCGACGAAGGCGGTGGTGCGGCGCAGCCGACCGACCAGGTCGCCGCGGAAATTGGAGTGGTCCCACACTCCGGCCAGCGCCAGCGGATGCAGGGTCTGCAGGGTCAACGCAGCCAGGCCGCCGGCCAGCATGCCGGGGAAATCCGAGTGTACGCGCCAGGTGGCGCTGTGCGGCCCGAACAGGCCCGGGTCGCCGTGCGGGTGGTCGTAGTCGGGGCCGTCGGAGCCGGCGCGCGGGAAGGCGCGGAGCACCCAGTGGCGGATCGGTTGCTGCAGCACGTCGATGGGCGAGGGCATGCGTGCAGTCTATCGCCTGGATGCGGGCAGGTTTGATTTGGACGTCCATTGTGTTATCAATGGCTCCATGTCCTCCCTCACCGCCCGCCTGTATTTCTGGTTTTACGGCTACCCGAAGCCAACGGCGGCGGCGCGGACGCGATCGTTTTGAACTGATCGAAAGAACCACACCGAACCGCCAATCCATGGCGGTTTTTTTTGGCCGCCACCTGAAGATCCCCCAGGAGAGCCGCCATGCACGCCACCGACGACCTGCGCATCCGCGCCATCACCCCCCTCGGCACGCCGGCCGAGGTCATGCGCGATTGCGCTGCCGGCGACGCGGCGATCGCGACCGTGGATGCTTCGCGGCAGGCCTTGCACGGCATACTTTGCGGCAGCGACGACCGCCTCGCCGTGGTGATCGGACCCTGCTCGATCCACGACCCCCGCGCGGCGCTGGAGTATGCCGCGCGGCTGGCGCCGCTGCGCCGCGAACTGGGCGACGCGCTGGAGATCGTGATGCGGGTGTATTTCGAGAAGCCGCGCACCACGGTCGGCTGGAAGGGGCTGATCAACGACCCCGACCTCGACGGCAGCTTCCGCATCGACAAGGGCCTGCGCATTGCCCGCGGCCTGCTGCGCGACATCAACGCGCTGGGCGTGCCGGCCGGCACCGAGTTTCTGGACATGATCACGCCGCAGTACATCGCCGACCTGGTGGCCTGGGGCGCGATCGGCGCGCGCACCACCGAGAGCCAGGTGCACCGCGAACTGGCCTCGGGCCTGTCCTGCCCGGTTGGTTTCAAGAACGGCACCGACGGCAACGTGAAGATCGCGGTGGACGCGGTGCAGGCCGCCTCGCAACCGCATCATTTCATGGCGGTGACCAAGGACGGCCGAGCCGCCGTGGCCGCCACCAGCGGCAACGGCGACTGCCACGTGATCCTGCGCGGCGGCAAGCTGCCGAACTACGATGCGGCCAGCGTTGAGGCCGCCTGCGCGGCGATCGACAAGGCCGGCATGCGCCCGCAGGTCATGATCGACGCCAGCCATGCCAACAGCGGCAAGCAGCCGGAGAACCAGCCGCGGGTGGTCGGCGACATCGCCGCGCGCATCGCCGCCGGCGAACGACGCATCCTCGGCGTGATGGTGGAGAGCCACCTGCTCGGCGGCCGCCAGGAACTTCGACCCGGCCAGCCGTTGCGTTATGGCCAGAGCATCACCGATGGCTGCATCGACTGGCACACCTCGGTCGCCGCGCTGCAGACGCTGGCGCAGGCGGTGCGCCAGCGTCGCCTCGCCGCCGCCGCGGTGCTTCCGGCCGAGGCGGCGGCCTGACTCAAAGCAGCCGCGCGTCCAGCGTGATCTCGGCTTTCAGCACCTTGGAGACCGGGCAACCCTGCTTGGTTGCCTGCGCGATCCGGTCGAACGTGGCCGCGTCGGCGCCGGGCACCTTCGCCTCGCAGCTGAGGTGCACCGCCGTGATGGTGAAACCGTCGCCATCCTTCTCCAGCGTCACCACGGCCTTGGTGTCGATGCTGGTGGCGGTGAGCCCGGCGTTGCCCAGGCCGAGCGACAGCGCCATCGAGTAGCAGCCGGCATGTGCCGCGCCGATGAGTTCCTCCGGATTCGTGCCGGGGCCGTCTTCGAAACGCGACTTGAAGCCGTAGGGCGCCTCGCGCAGCACGCCGGTCTCGGTCGAGATCGTGCCCCGGCCGTCCTTGATGTCGCCGGACCAGTGGGCGGATGCGGATTTCTTCATCGGGATGCTCCTGTGCGGACAAGTCTCCATGCTGCGCCCCGCTTCATGCAGCCGGCGCGAATGGGGCGGCCGTTCGGTTTCACATGCGGTTGCCCCGCGTGCGCCGTATGCTCGCGGTTTGCCTGACCGTCGGGAGCACCTCATGCCACTGTCCGTCCAGCACGATCGCAAGGCGCGCCGCTTCCACGCCGAGGTGGATGGTGCGCAGTGCGTGCTCGACTACAGCCTGACGGATGCGGTGATGACGATCACCCACACGGGCGTGCCGCGCGAGGTGGGCGGTCGCGGCATCGCCTCGGCGCTGGTGCAGGCGGCGATGGAGGCTGCGCGCGAGGAGGGCTGGCGGGTGGTGCCGGCATGCTCCTATGCTGCCGCGTGGCTGCAGCGACATCCCGGGTATCAGGATCTGCTCGGCTGACTCCTGACGCGGAGGCATGCATGGAAAAACCCTCGGCACCGCCGGAGCCCGCTCCGGCCCGGCCGCGTGGCTGGCGACCGTGGCGTTTCGTGGAGGGGCGGCCGTGGCTGATCCTGTCGCTGCTCCTTTTCGTGGCGTCGGTGGCGGTGCTGTCGACGGGATTCGGTCTGCGCCTGGCCAGCGCGGTGCTGCTCGGTTTCGACCTGGCCGCGGTGGTCTACCTCGGCATCCTGACCACGCTGTTCAATCGCGCCATGCCCAGCCACATGCGCCGTCAGGCGCAGGCGCTGGATACCGGGCGCTGGGCCGTATTGTGGGGTGGCGTGCTGCTCTCGGCGGTGGTGCTGGCGGCGCTGGCCGACGAGTTGCACGCGGCCAGGGGCGGCGGGGTGCCGGAGCTGGCTGTAGGCGTGCTCAGCGTGGTGCTCAGCTGGCTGTTCCTCAACGTGATGTTCGCGGTGCATTACGCGCATGGCTACTACGGCAACCTCGGCGACAAGCATGCGGGCCTGGAGTTTCCTGATACGCCGAAGCCCGACTACTGGGATTTCGCCTATTTCTCGATCGTCATCGGCATGACCTTCCAGGTCTCCGACGTGCAGATCACCAGTCCCTACCTGCGCCGCGTGGTGCTGCTGCACAGCGTGATCGCGTTCTTCTTCAACGTGTTCATCATCGCCATCACGGTGAATATCGTGGCCGGGCAGGGTGCCTAGGCCGGGCCGCATGGACACGTCGTTCACCAGCCGGCTGGGCATCGAGCATCCGCTGATCCAGGCACCGATGGCCGGGTCGACATCGCCCGAGCTGGTGGCCGCGGTCTCCAGTGCCGGCGCGCTGGGCTCGCTCGGCGCCGGCTACCTGGAGCCGCAGGCGATTCTGGACCAGGCGGCGCAGATCCGGGCGCTGGGCGAGCAGCCGTATGCGATCGGCCTGTTCGTGTTGCCGGACGAGTTCGAGGCCGACATGGCGGCGGTGGCCAGGGCGCGCGAGCAGCTCGATGCGCTGATGTCACGCGCAGGCCTCGACGTACGCACCAGCCTGCCGACGCGCTGGGCGCCCCGCTTCTCCGAGCAGTTCGCTGCCTTGTGCGAGGCGCGCCCGGCGGTGGCGAGTTTCGCGTTCGGCGTGATCAGCTCCGCGCAAATGCATCAGCTGCGCCAGCGCGACATCTTCGTGATCGGCACCGCCACCACGGTGGCGGAGGCGCGCGCCTGGGCCGATGCTGGTGCCGACGCGGTGTCGCTGCAGGGCGCTGAGGCAGGCGGTCACCGCGGTACCTTCCTGCATGAGCCCGAGGAGGCGATGATCGGCCTGTTCGCCCTGCTGCCGCTGGCGGTGCGTGCGCTGCAGGCCGGCGCGCGGGATGTCCCGGTGATCGCCGCCGGCGGCATCATGGACGGCCGCGGCATGCTGGCGGCGGAAGTGCTCGGCGCGGCGGCCAGCCAGCTCGGTACCGCCTTCCTCACCTGTCCGGAATGCCCCGCGGCGGAGGCGTGGAAGCAGGACCTGCCGCGGGCTGAAGAGCATCGGGTCGCCACCATCCGCAGTTTTTCCGGCCGCGCCGCCCGTGGCCTGCGCAACCGTTTCGTCGAGGCGATGCCGCAGGCGGCCCAGGGTCTGCCGTATCCGGTGCTGAATGCGCTCACCGCGCCGCTGTGCCGTGCCGCGGCCGCCGCCGGGCGAGGTGATCTGCTTTCCGAATGGTGCGGCCAGGCTGCGGCTCTCGTGCGTCCGCAACCGGCCGCCGAACTGGTGGCGCGGCTGATGCACGAATACCGGCTGGCCCGCCGTGCGCTGGGGCAGCCGGCGGCTTGACGTGGCGTTGCAGTTGCGCGGTTATACTGCCCCCGCGCCATTTTGCGCGGCGATCCTGCACCGAGGCCCACTCTTTTGAGCACAGCTCGTAGCACCCCGGCCGTCACCACGGCCACCCTGCGCAAGTGCGTCATCGACGCGCTCGAAGAACTGAAAGCCAAGGACATCCGCGAGATCGACGTCCGCGGCAAGACCTCCATCGCCGACCTGCTGGTGATCGCCTCCGGCACCTCGGCCCGCCACGTCAAATCCATCGCCGACGAAGTCGGCAAATTCGCCAAGAAGGCCGGCGTGATGCCGCTGGGCGTGGAAGGCGAGACCGAGGGCGAATGGGTACTGGTCGACCTGGGCGACGTGATCGTCCACGTGATGCTGCCGCGCATCCGCGAGTTCTACGGCCTGGAGCGGCTGTGGACGGTGGGTGA